>NZ_JBDJOB010000017.1:0-98460 GCF_039674705.1 Stenotrophomonas sp. TWI169
TCCGCCCCCCCCGCCCCGCCCCCCCCCCCCCCCGGGCCCGCCCCCCTCCCCGCGCCCCCCCCCGGCGGCGTGGTCCACAGCTCCAGCGGCACCCGGTCGAGGCTGAGAATCTGCGCCAGCATCATGCCGCGGCTTTCCGCGCCCATGCGCAGCAGGCAGTGATCGGCACCATCGGCTTCGAGCACGCCACACCAGGGGGGAATGCGACCTTCCAGCTCGGTGTGGCTGCCGGCCAGGCGCAGCACCGCCTGCAGCGCGAACGGCGCCTGGCTGACCGCCTGCCGCACCATCACATCGGGCGGTGCGGGCGTGCGCCGATGCAGGCCGGGCTCGGCCAGTGCGCGCACCGCGCCCATCCGGTCCACCCGCAACGTGCGCCAGTCCTGGCGGCCCAGATCCCAGGCCAGCAGGTACCAGCGACGTCCGTAGTTGACCAGATGCTGGGCCTCGACCTCGCGCTGGGTCACCGCGTCCTGCGCGCTGCGGTACTCGAAGGCCAGCCGGGTTGCCTGGCGGCAATGCTGGGCCAGGCGCCCCAGCAGACGTGCGTCGGTGGAAGGCAGATCCGACAGCGTCGCGGTGGCGGCGTGCACCTCGCCGGCCTGCTGGCGGCGGCGGGTCGGCACCAGTGGGTCGAGCTTGGACAGCAGACCGCGCGCGGTCTCGTCGATGCCGGCCACCGTGGCCGAGGCCGCACGCAGGGCGATGGCCAGGGTCGTCGCCTCCTCTTCGTCCAGCAGCATCGGCAGTACCGGTGCGCCCGCCCCCAACTGATAGCCGCCCCCTACCCCGGCCGATGCCCTGACCGGATAGCCCAGCTCACGAAGGCGCTCGATGTCGCGGCGGATGCTGCGCCGGTCCACCCCCATGCGCTCGGCCAGCTCAGCCCCCGACCACTGTCGGCGGGCCTGCAGCAGGGCGATCAGGCGGAGCAGGCGATGGGCGGTATGGCGCATGAGGGATCGAGGACAGAAGTCGTCCGCAATAGTGCCCCAGCATGGGCCCCAGTTCACCCCTCTGCTGCAAGGAGCACTGCCATGACGTCCCGCCAGATCACCCTCTATCACGCTGCCCGTTCACGCTCGAGCGGCGCCGTGGCCCTGCTTGAAGCCCTGGGTGCCGACTACCGCCTGCATGTGCTGGACCTGAAAGCCGGCGCCAACCTGGCCCCGGCCTACCTGGCCATCAACCCGATGGGCAAAGTGCCGGCGATCATCCATGAGGGCGCGCTGGTGACCGAGCAGGTGGCGATCTACCTGTACCTGGCCGATCTCTACCCCGAAGCCGGCCTGGCGCCGCCGATCGGCTCGCCGCTGCGCGGCCCCTACCTGCGCTGGATGGCGTTCTACGGCGCCTGTTTCGAGCCGGCGATGATCGACCGCGCGATGCGCCGCGACCCGCCCCCGCAGTCGATGTCGCCCTACAACGACGCGGAAACCGTACTGCAGGTGATCGAGGCGCAGCTGGCGCAGGGGCCTTACCTGCTGGGTGAGGAAATGAGCGCCGCCGACGTGCTGTGGGGCAATGCCCTGAAATGGACCACCGACTTCGGGCTGGTGCAGCCCGCCCCCGCCACGGCGGACTACATCGCCCGGATGGGCGGACTGACGGCCTTCGACCGGTCGCGGCAGATCGACGCGGAGCTGATCGCGGCGTAAGGGCGCCCGCCGGGCACGGCCCGGCGCTACCGGGCGCGGCAGGGGCCGTGCCCCATGAGCGTGCACCGCGGCGGGAGGCGCAGGATGCGGGTAGAATTGCCCGCTTTCCCGCCACCCGAATGGATTAAGCGCCATGACCGGGACGCCAGACGTCTTTCCGCCCGCCACGCCGGGCGGCACCCCGCTCGTTGCCCTGCCCTCCGCTCCGCGCACGCCGGAGCAGATCAAGGGCAAGCTGTACATCAAGACCCACGGTTGCCAGATGAACGAGTACGACTCGGCCAAGATGGCCGACGTGCTCGCCGCCAGCGACGGCCTGGTGCTGACCGACACCCCGGAGGATGCCGACGTCATCCTGGTCAACACCTGTTCCATCCGCGAGAAGGCGCAGGAGAAGGTGTTCAGCCAGCTCGGCGTCTGGAAGGGGCTGAAGAACCAGGGCCGCGAGGTCATCATCGGCGTCGGTGGCTGTGTCGCTTCGCAGGAGGGCGAGGCCATCATCAAGCGCGCGCCGTTCGTGGACCTGGTGTTCGGCCCGCAGACCCTGCACCGGTTGCCGGAGCTGATCCGAGCGCGTCGCGAGCAGAAGCGACCGCAGGTGGACATCAGCTTTCCGGAGATCGAGAAGTTCGACCGCCTGCCCGAGCCGCGCGCTGAAGGCGCGTCGGCGTTCGTGTCGATCATGGAAGGCTGCTCGAAGTACTGCTCGTTCTGCGTGGTGCCCTACACCCGCGGCACCGAAGTCAGCCGTCCATTCGAGGACGTGGTGGTGGAAGTGGCACAGCTGGCCGCGCAGGGCGTACGCGAGATCAACCTGCTCGGCCAGAACGTCAACGCCTACCGTGGCCCGTATGGCGATGGCGAGTTCGCCGATCTGGGCCTGTTGATCCGCACCATCGCCGAGATCGATGGCGTCGGCCGCATCCGCTTCACCACCTCTCACCCGCTGGAGTTCAGCGACTCGCTGGTGGACGCGTTCCGCGATGTGCCGCAGCTGGCCAACTTCCTGCATCTGCCGGTGCAGGCCGGCAGCGACCGCGTCCTGTCGGCGATGAAGCGCGGCTACACCGCGCTGGAGTTCAAGTCGAAGATCCGTAAGCTGCGCGCGGTACGCCCCGACATCTCGATCAGTTCGGACTTCATCGTCGGCTTCCCCGGCGAGACCGAGGCGGACTTCGAGAAGACCATGAAACTGATCGAGGACATCGGCTTCGACCACAGTTTCTCCTTCATCTATTCGCGTCGTCCGGGCACTCCGGCCGCCGACCTGGAAGACACGCTCAGCGATGCCGAGAAGCACGCGCGGCTGTCGCGCCTGCAGGAGCGCATCAACGCGCACGCCGCCGGCATTTCCGCAAAGATGGTCGGCACCGTGCAGACGGTACTGGTGGAAGGCCCATCGCGGAAGAACCCGAACGAGCTGACCGGCAAGACCGAGAACATGCGCTCGGTGAACTTCCCGGCGCCGGCACGCCTGATCGGTCAGTTCGTGGATGTGGTGATCACCGAGGCATTGACCAATTCGCTGCGCGGGCGGGTGGTGACGGAAGGCTGATCGCCGGAGTGGGGAAAGCCATGTACGGCTTGCCCCCCACGCAGCAGTCGTGGTGATTTTCTCACCACGCCACGCATACCCTCTGTGCAGAAGGCTCTGCGTCACCTATCCACAGGTTGATTGCGCGTCGTTCCACAGTGATTGTGGAAAAGCGGTGGGTCTCAGGGGCGAGCCCGCCGGGCCTCGTTGCTGGCCGCAACCTTCGCTTAGCGGGTCTGCTCTGAGCCTCAGAAGGACGCACCGCGCTACTCGCTCAGGAATCCCAGCTTCGTCGTCCCGAATCCGTACCGGGTCTCCATCAGCTTCTTCACCGGTCCCATGCCCTCTATGATCATCCTGCCGTCCGGCGTCCCGCAGCGTGTGCCCACCTGCGTCCTGCCGTACTGCAGTTCGGCTTCACGACTGCGCTTGG
Organism: Stenotrophomonas sp. TWI169; assembly: GCF_039674705.1. Lineage (NCBI taxonomy): Bacteria > Pseudomonadati > Pseudomonadota > Gammaproteobacteria > Lysobacterales > Lysobacteraceae > Stenotrophomonas > Stenotrophomonas sp. TWI169. Next base: position 3,626 of record NZ_JBDJOB010000017.1, read on the forward strand.
GACGGGGATCGGGCTCCCACCAGGGGAAATGGGCATACGGCTTGTTGGTCGAGACTTCATGGCGCCAGCACACGAACGAGAGCGTCTCGTTGCCTGCTGCGTCATAGTCGTAGACGCGGTAGGAGCTGTAGCCGCTGGTCAGCGGCGTGAGCTTCAACACACCCTTCTCTGCGTATGCGCGCAGGTTCTCGGTGTAGCCACCACTACCGGGAACCGGGCCGAACAGGATCACCCGCGTGAGCCTGCCGTTTGCGTCGTAGTTTTCCTGGCGATTCAGATCCAGCGTGCGCCACTGGCGTTCGTGGGGCTGCTTGGCACCCGGTCCGAAGACCTCGAAGATCCGTCGATGCGAGCGATGGTAGTACTCCCGGACGCGGGTGTAGTCGGTGATCCCCTCGAACAGCCCCTTGGCGATTTCTGCTGGCACACGCTCGCCGGGGAACCTGTATTTCAGCTTATTAGTGGGCTCTTGGCTGCGTTGCGCGAAGACAGCCGTGGCGTCCGACGGCGCCATGGAGAATGAAGCACTTTCAACACCACGAAGCCCGCGCTTTTCACTGCCATGGAAGCGAATACCCGCGACCCGCCCCAATTCAGCATCGTCGACATTGATGAAGCCACTCACAGTCCATGCACCATCGGTTGCCTCGGTTCCAAAGCCGGTGTCCTCGCGATTGGGATTCTCACCTGGCTTACGCGTGGCTTCCTTGACTACGTCGGAAGCTCGCGATCCATCCGGTCGATAAGTGAAGTATCGAGTTGAAGTGCGGGATGGCATATCGCGGAGCTGCGCACACTGAAAATCTGGCTTATCCGAGACAATCAACCCAGAGCTCTCATTCGCTACTTCTATGCGACCGTCACCATCATAGAGCGCACAGAAGGTTGTCGCCCTATGCCCTTTGGCGTCAGTTGCATGAATCGACGTCAGTTGACCTGACCCGTCGTAATCAAGCTCCTGCGTCTTGTAAAGCTCGAAATATGGATACACATGCCTGACTGCAGGGTGCAGGCTTTCAGGAGCCTGTGCGTCAATCAATTGGGACTCTCGCCTCTTCCATTGCTCGGCGCGACATATCCGTTGCCCTTGAACGCCTCTTTCCAGGTAGTAGACCGAACCACCACTCGAGTTGAATGGCCTGTTGTGCAGCTCACTGACATGGGGGCTTATGTCAATCCGCACAAAGGGGGCAGTCGCGTTCACACGATCAAGACTGGCGGCTACTGCAGACCCTCCACCAAACTCCCTCGGCGAGAACTTGAGCACTACTTCATTGCCGTAGATCGGCGCATTCTTCTCGTTTGACGAATCACAATAGGCAGGCGCAGTCTGTACGGCACACAGGCCACCAAGAACGAAGAATCCCCTCAACAGTTGATAACCACTCATACCTGCTCTCCTTGTTCCCCGGGGACCTCCCGACTGGAGTAAGCCAGTTCAGTTGACCTGTCCCTCTGAACAGGCGCGGCTGCAATGATCTCTTTCGGCATCGCGGCAGCAGGGTCATCCATGCCGCTGCCCCAGAGCAGCGGCATGGTGACCCAGAAGCCCTGAATGCCCTTGCGCTCTTCATTGCCTCTCAGCATCCTTGTCGCCCTTTCTGCATCGTGCCGACCCACGGCACCGGTCACGTAGTTGCTTACAACGCTTGGCTCCAGCATGAACTCTGGTTGCAGGTCCGCCGGCTGCGCGTACAGGATGCGTTTGACGTGTCCTTTGTCACTCAGGCCTGCGGCAGGGAATCCATGAAGCACGGCGTCGTAGCGAGGGAACGAGTCGCGGGGCACATTGGTGAAGACTCGCTGATAAGCGACGGAATTTGAATCGGCAAGATTTCTGATGCTTCTCCACGTCTCGGCACTTGCTGGCCTGTCCACCGTCAAGGTTGGCACGTTTTTGTTGAACCACGGGTAGTAGCCCTCGGTCAACTCAGAGAACACGAAGTGCTGATTCCCCTTCTCGGGCAGCTTTTGAATCTCCTGCCCCAGAAACTTCCTCCACAACTTCAACCGCAGCTCCCGAGCAAACGTTCGGGTTATTACCTGCACGCCGTTGCCCAGATCCATCCGCTTCGCCTCGCCATCAACGATCACCGCGGCGATCTCGGTATCGCCCGTCCCCAGCAGACTGCGGTCATTGCAGTTCGCGCTGCCGATGATCGCCACCGCGTCATCAACGATCAGCAGCTTGGAATGCACATAGCACTGCTCAGTCACCACATACAGGGAGGGGCCATGCTCGGAGCCGATCGTGTGCGGCGGCAGATGATCGCTTCTGCGCGTTTCGGCCAGTACGCCGTAGCTGCGCAGATTCATCACCGACAGGTATTCCTTCCAGCGCCCGGCCTTGACCTCGGCCTGCAGGTCGGCCTCCTCCACGCTGGCCTCGCGGATGTCCTTGTCACGTGCGATCAATGATCGGCAGATGCGCCGGATCAGGCTGTCGTCACCACGCAGCAGGGTCTGCTGCACCCAGTACTGCTGCTTCACCACGGCACCGTCCGCCAGGCTGCCCTCCGGGTGCACCGGCAGGGTGATGTACACATGGAAGCCCTGCCGGGCCAGGATCGCGCGGCGGATGCGCGCGGCCAGGGCGGCCACCAGCGGGTTGCTGGCCGCCGACTTCACTCCCTGCCTGCGTTCCACCACATCCTGCACGATACCGGCCCTGCCTACCGGGCCGCTCATCCCCACGCCGCGCCCCACGTGACCAAGCTTCGCCTTTTCGGCATCCGTCGCATCCCGCCGCTCCCCGCCCTTCACTGCGGTTTCCACCACGCTGCCCGGATCCGCGTCGGACCAGCCGCAATCGGAAATGAGGAACTGCGTCTCCAGATAGATGTAGGCGCGGGCCGATGCGATGCAGTTGAGCATCGCGTCGAGAATGGAGTGCATCGGCTGTTCACGCTCCCAGTACGGCTGCAGGCAGCTGGCGTCGTCCAGGTTCAGGCCGAGTTCCCTGCACCCCTTCTTCTCCAGCGCATGCAGGGCGGTGCCCGAGGAACGCACGATCTGCACGCTGACGTTGCCCGCCGTGCCCGGCACCGTCAGGTCACCGAACACCGCCTGCATGCCGCCCATGGACTGCAGCCACTGATCGCTCAATGGCGTCAGTTCCATGCCACGCGCCAGGGTGGTCTGCTCGGGCAGCGCTGTGTCGAGCCATTCATTGGTCTTGCGAAGACCCGTGTTCAGCCCCTTGCGTACCCACGAGCCGACAGTCCGGTCACCGCGCTGGTTCTGCCAGACCATGGCATTCCAGCGATGCATGAAGTTGCTGCAGATATCGAATACGGCCGGGCCCGCGATCGGCGCGTGCACGTCCTGCCAGGGCATGCGAGGCTGGCGGCCACTGTCGAGCAGTCGCTGGGTGCGATCAACCGGCGTATTGATCCACTGCACCAGCGATTCCCAGTCTTTCTTCGCCTTGTCGATCTTTGCTTCTATTTCGCTGAGTCTGCCTTCGATGTCCGCGCGCAGGCTGCGCGGATCGAGCAGGTAGCCGACCGCTTTCTCTGCAGTCTGGAAGGGGCGCAGCACTGCCGCCCGGATGTCCTTCTTTTGCTGGTCGAGCCAGCTGCCGAACTTCTTCGCCTGGATGGCGCGGAAGCCTGCCACCGCACGCCCTGCTGCGGCAGCCGCCTCGACCGGATTCAGCTTGATGGCTTCATCGGCGGCACGGTTCGACGCGGCAATGACATCTGCATATTCCTTGCCGATCTCCTCCAGTGTCGTCTGGATCGCCAGGAACGTGCGTGCGACGGTGCGCTTGACCGCCATGCCCTGCTCCATGCCGGGGATGACCCACTCGGCGAGCTTGCGGATGCCCTCGCGCTCAAGTGCTTCGGGTACGCCCAGCTTGTCTGCATAGTCCTGCAGCTCCGCCAACGCGGCACCGGCATCCCACTGCGCCTTCATCTGGTCCAGTGCGATGGCCATGCCGGGCACATACGCCTGTGCGAAGCCGGGACGGACGCGGCCTGCCGCATCCGGGCTGGTATCGGGCTTGTCCAGCGTGAGCTCCGTCTCATCATCCGTCATGCTCCGATACTTGCTCAGGCAGTTGTTGTAATGGTCATTGATCACGTGCAGCGTCGGGTCGCAGACCACGTCGAAGTTGCCGTCGTCCCAACGGCCATGGGCGACGTCGAGTCCTCCGACGAAGCCGATGCGTCCGTCCACCACCAGGATCTTCTGGTGGTGCGAGAAGGCGATGTTGAAGGCATCAGCGCGGCCGGTCGCCGGGTTGTGCAGGCCCACCTGGATCTGCCCGGGCGTCTTGTCATCCTGCATCTTGTACAGCGCCGTGCGTACCTCGTTCTCGTGGGTGTAGGCGGCCGCCTCCACGCTGTCGTAGAGCAGTACCCGCACATCCACGCCGCGCTGGTTGATAGCGTCGAACAGCAGCTCGCTCAGCCGCGCGGAGTGCGCGTCACCGCGCGCGTCCATCTCGGTATCGAAGTTCATCTGCCAGTCGGCGATGAAGATGAATTTCTGCGCGCCGCGGATGGCATCGGCCATCGCCTTCATGGCCGAGCGCCCGTCGGTGAACGCGTCGACGCGGTTCCCGTGCCGCACCGGCGCGAACTGACGGTCCGGTGGTGCGTAGTAGTCGCCGCTGGTCGTGCCTTTCTGGCCATCCCTGCAGATGAGGGAGGCGCGCTCGACCCTGCCCCATGCGTTGGCGTCTGCCATGATCAGATCTCCTTGCGCCGGGCCGGGCTGGCGTCGATGTGGGACTGGAACTCGTACTCGGCGCGCTGCCGGTAGGCATGCAGTGCGGCATCGTCGGGCAGGTCGGCCAGACTCTTGCCATAGTTGATCGCCTCCAGCGTGTCCAGGGTTGCCCGCACCCCCGGGGAGCTGCTGTATGGCCGGGGCCGCTGCAGCGGGATCACGTCGATTCCGTGTACCAGGAACAGGCAGCCGGGATGGCGGCCTGCGTCACTCCAGATCTTCGCGCACAGCGCATCGTCCAGGCTGACATCGCCCTGTGCGTCGGCCTCACCTTCGGCCAGGGTCTCGGCCCAGCGTTCCGGCAGCAGGGCGCTGTCACGCTGCTCATCGTCCAGGGAGCGGTGCGTGCGCACGATCCTCCAGGGCTGCCCGCCCAGCGGCACACCCTGTGGGCCCGGGATGTCCTGCAGCCTGAAGGCAAGCTTCGGAACCTGCCCGTCCAGCGCGCTGGACGGCATGTCCGGCAGGGGACGGGTCAGCTGCGCCGGGCCGACGAAGGTGCGCTGCCCGGCCTGCACGGTCACCGTGCCGGGGCAGACCAGCACCAGGTTGCCATCTTCCAGCGTAATGCTGGCGCCACCGGCGGTGGCGATGTGCAGGGTGCGCGGTGCGGCAAGCTCCACAGCCCCTTGCCCGCTCGCTGCACGCACGGTGCTGCGCGCCTGCAGGTGGATCGTTTCGGACTGGGCCCGGATGTCCAGTACCTCCTGCCCAGCGACGATGGTCAATGCCGCATCACCGGCAAAGCTGCGGCCACTGGCCGCCAGCATGCCCACCGCCTGCGCCGCGTGCAGGCGCGCACCGCCGGCCACGTTGGCATCGGTGTGCCCGCCACTGGACAGTGCCACATTCCGGGCACCGCCCCAGTGCAGTGCCTGCCCGGCCACCATCATCAGACCGGCCTGCCCATGCAGGCCCAGCGTTGGCTGGCCGGTATGCGGAACATCGCCGGGCGCGGGGCGGCCCTCCTCATCGGCGCTGGCCTGCGCATAGGAAAGTCCGGTCACACTGGCCCGCGCAACCCGTTGCAGACCTGCCACGCCGGTGCTGTCCTCCCGTACTGCGTGGCTGTCCAAGCCAGCCGTGCCGTGCATCGTAGCCGCGCCATGGCTGGACGCGGCCAGGAGGGCGGCCTGCTGCAGCAGCGCGCCGGCCGCAGCCACTTCGCCTGCGGGTGACAGCGCAGCGTGGCCACGCGCGGTCAACCAGACGCCCCGTTCGGCACGCAGCGCGCCCCACGCGTCAGTGCGCAGTTCCGCGCCTTCTCCGCGCAGGGAAACACGATGGTTGTCAGCCATGTGCAGCAGATGACCAAGATTCAGCTCGCTGCTGGCGTGGCTGCTGGCCAGCTGCACGCGCAGCTGTGCGTCGGAATCATCGAAGGCCAGCCGGTTGTAACCCGTTCCGGACCATTCCCGTGACTGGATGCCCCATACCGCCCCGGCATGCCGGTGCTGGTCCTGCCCCGGCGCCATCGCGTGCCAGACAGGCGCATGGCCGCCGGCCGCATTGCCCTGTGCGCTCGGGCGGGAGTCGGTGGCATGCCCGAACAGGCCGCCGCTTTCGTCTGCGGCCGCTGCTCCGGCCGGGGTGCGCGCAACGCCCGCCTCGCCACGGCCGTTGTACAGCGCGCCCAGCACCAAGGGCTGATCGATGTTCCCGTCCAGAAAGCCGATCAGCACCTCCTGGCCGACACGCGGCAGGAACTGTGCACCGACGCCCGGTCCAGCGTAGCGCTGCGCGACCCGCAGCCAACAGGTCGTACCGGCATCTGTGGCGTCCTGTAGATGCAGACGTACCCGTACCCGGCCCAGGTGATCGGCGTACAGAGCGGCATCATCACGGCCATCGCCGGCGATCACCGTAGCGGTCTGATGGCCTGGCGCGAGCGGCCGCGGGTGGATGCGTTCGCCGGTGCCGTCGGCCAGCACGGGCCGCCACGGTCGATTCCGATCGACGGCGCGGAAGCGATTGGCATAACCCAGGGGCGCGGTTGTCTCCAGCGCCACGCCGGGTATGGCTGAACCGGCCTCAAGCCAGCGGGCCGGTGCCGCAGCGCGTGGTTGCTCCGCCCCCTGCGTGATCGGCGGCGGATTGCACCCGTAATGCAGTAGTTCGGTCGGCAGCAGGCTCGGCGTCGAACCAGCGCCCGCGGCCAGAACGCGGATGAAGCGACCGACCTGCAGGCTGCGTACGCTGCCTGCCGCCAGCCAGCCTGCACTGCCGGCCTCGTGCGCTTCAGCTGCTCGCCGCACGCGACGATACCCCTCATCGGCGCCAGCCAGGACGTGGGTGCCCACCGGCTCATAGACCTCGCGCGGGCTGTGCCCGGCGTCCTGCAGTGGCATCTGCACATGTCGGACGGTGGCCGCCGGGGCATCGTCGGTGACAAGCGAGAGCCGGCTGCTGCCCAGCCGACGCCACCTGCCCAGCTGCTGCAGGGCATCTGCGCGCTCGGTGGCGTCGTCACGGTGGAAACGGATACCGCCGTCTCGGGCCGATTGTGGATTCTCAGGTTGCACGCTGCTGTCGGCGAACAGCACGAGCGTCAATCCGCCGCTACTGTCGCTCTCGAACGTGCCCGCAATGCCTTCATCGGCCAACAGCCGCTGCACGAACTCAAGGTCCGGCTCCCGATACTGGATGCAGCACTCGCGCACAGGGGCGGCGGCCAGAGCGGCCAGGGCATCATCGCTCCAGCGCCAGCGGGCCAGTCCGCTGTGCGTGCCGAACACGTCCTCGACGATGTCCCGCACGGTCCGCTGCTGATGGACACGGCTGCGCCGCGCATGCCGCAGGAACCACGTCCATGGCACGAGATGCAGCCGATAGCGCGCCAGACCGCCGTCTGCGCCAAGGAGGTGAGCGGCGGCGATGTAGCCGCAGCGATGGTGGTCCTGGCCATCATCGAGGCAGGTGACCAGCGCGGCGCTCAGTCCCGGCCAGTCTGCGCATGACAGGCCCGCATCCGGGTGCACGGCATCTACCCAGTAATCGAAACCGTTGACCAGGCTTTCGTGGCCCCACCACTGTTCGACGAACAAGGGAGGCAGGCCCTCAGCCTGCAGCCGATGCAGTTGCCCGTTCGACCCGAGCCCCGCCAGCGGCGCGTGCGCAGCTGCCGTATGTGAAACATCCATGCCCCCTCCCTGGCCGGGCGCTCCGCCCCGACGCTCAATGCCTGTGAACCTTCCCGTGGCCACCGCTGCTTCCGGTTTCCGTTCCCCACCCGGCCGTGACGCTTTTTTCACCACCGGCGCAGGAAGCTTGTGGCACAAGCATTGCGAACGTCTATCCACAGGTTCCCGCAGGCCCGATCCACACCCCGTGTGGAAAACCGCGTCGCAGCCCCCGTACTGGCCGTGTGCGCCCCCGCGCGCTACCCTTGTTTCCCCTTGAAGACACTGTGGTGGAAGGCTTCCGCCCCACCTCCAGCAATGAAAAACATCGAGCATCGAGACTTCACCCTGTCGCCGGAAGACAACGCGCGCCTGGCCAACCTGTGCGGCCCGTTCGACGGCCATTTGCGACAGATCGAACTGAAACTCGGCGTGGAGATCGCCAATCGCGGCTTCGTGTTCCGCATCAGTGGACCGAAGGAAGCCAGCGTGGAAGCGCAGAAGCTGATCGAGGCCCTGTACGCCGAAGCCGGCGAGACCACCTTCGACAACCACGCCATCCACCTGCGCCTGGCCCAGGCCAACGTGGAGCAGATCGCCGAACGCTCGTACGAAGCACAGGACGTGGCGATCCGGGTCAAGCGTGGCACCGTGCGCGGTCGCGGCGCCAACCAGGGCCGCTACCTGCACCAGATCGCCACCCATGACATCAACTTCGGCATCGGCCCGGCCGGTACCGGCAAGACCTTCCTGGCCGTGGCCAGCGCGGTGGAAGCGCTGAACGAGTCGCGCGTGCAGCGCCTGATCCTGGTGCGGCCTGCGGTCGAGGCCGGCGAGAAGCTCGGCTTCCTGCCCGGCGACCTGACCCAGAAGGTCGACCCCTACCTGCGGCCGCTGTACGACGCCCTGTACGAAATGATGGGCGTGGAGAAGGTGGTCAAGCTGCTGGAGAAGAACGTCATCGAGATCGCACCGCTGGCGTACATGCGTGGCCGCACGCTCAACGACGCGTTCGTGATCCTGGACGAGGCGCAGAACACCACCATCGAGCAGATGAAGATGTTCCTGACCCGGCTGGGCTTCGGCTCCACCGCCGTGGTCACCGGCGACCTGACCCAGACCGACCTGCCCAAGCACCTGAAATCGGGCCTGCGCGATGCCATCGACGTGCTGCGCGATGTCGAGGGCGTGAGCTTCACCTTCTTCGAATCGCGCGACGTCGTCCGCCATCCGCTGGTGGCCCGCATCGTCAGTGCCTACGACCGCCGCGACCTGCATCAGATCCAACCCGGAGCGACATCATGACCCGTGGTCCCGTACGGCTGGACGTCGCCGTCAGTTACGCCCTGCCCCGCGCCGGACTGCCGGCCGCGGTGAGCTTCCGCAGGTGGGTTGCCGCGGCCCTGAAGGGGCGGATCCGCGAAGCCGACCTGGCGATCCGCGTGGTCGATGCCAAGGAGGGGCAGTCGCTGAACCGCCACTACCGCGGCAAGGACTACGCCACCAATGTGCTCAGCTTCCCGGCCGAAGTGCCCGAAGGCCTGCCCAAGGGCGTGAAGTTCCCGCTGCTGGGCGACCTGGTGATCTGTGCCCCGGTGGTCGAGCGCGAGGCCGGTGAGCAGGGCAAGGCGCTCAACGCCCACTATGCGCACCTCACCGTGCACGGCGTGCTGCACCTGCTCGGCTGGGATCACGAAGACGACAAGGAAGCCGAGGCGATGGAGCAGCTGGAACGCGAGATCCTGGCCGAGCTCGGCATCGCCGACCCTTACGCCGGCGAGCGCTGAGCCCGCCGCCCCCCTGACCGGAAGGCAGCCGAGCCCAGGCTCGGCGCCACCACGGAGTGCCGCTGTGTTCCTGCCCCTGCTGCTTGCCACCTCTGCGTCCGCCGCTCCGCTGGACCTGCCGGCACTGATCGAATGCCGCCAGGACGTGGCCGCCCATGCCGCGCTGGCACCGCTGCTGGCCGACCCGCTGAAAGCGGTCGCCAGCGGCCTGCAACCCCTGCCGCAGGGCAACCGGTTCCTGAGCGAGTACCGTCTGGCGCAGCCCATCACGGTGTTCGGCACCCGCACGGACCGGGTCGCGATGGCCGGTGCCAGCATCATGGCCATCCTCGATGAGGCCGACCCCCGGCCACTGGCCAGGCGGCTCGGGCTGGAGACCGGATACGACCAGGACGGCAAGTTCATGGCGGGGCGCGAACTGGTCAGCCGTGACGTGACCGACCCGACCACCGGCGAGGCGCAGATCGAGTCGATCATCCTCAGTGTCTCAACGGTGGCCTCCCACCCGGGCCGGACGCTGGCCGGCTGCACCTACAGCCTGGACCTGCCCGAAGCACCGGCGTCCCGGCCTGAACTGGCGCCGCCCCCGATCACCGGCCCCGGCAGCGGGGGGCGCTGACAGGCCGCTACATCCTGCTAGACTGGCGCCAACGCCCGGCATGCCGGGTGCCCTTTTTCCAGAGATGTCTGAAGACGACAGTAGTAGCTCCCTGCAGGAGCACAGTGAAAAGAAGCGCGGCTGGCTGGAACGCCTGACGTCCGCATTCTCCGGCGAACCCCATACCCGCGACGAGCTGGTCGCTGTCCTGCACACCGCGCAGGAAGAAGGTCTGATCGCCGCCGATACCCTGAAGATGATGGAAGGCGCCATTTCGGTGGCCGAGCTGACCGTGGGCGACGTGATGATCTCGCGTTCGCAGATGGTCTCGCTGCCGGTCGAAGCGCCCTTCCTGGAACTGATGAAGCAGGTGGTCGAATCCGGCCATTCGCGCTTCCCGGTGCATGGCGAGAACAAGGACGACATCCTCGGCATCCTGCTGGCCAAGGACCTGCTGCGCGGCGTGGTTGCCGACCACGGCCCGGCCAACGTACGCGAACTGCTGCGCCCGGCGGTGCTGATTCCTGAAGCGAAGAAGCTCAACGTGCTGCTGAAGGAGTTCCGCCTGTCGCGCAACCACATGGCCATCGTGGTCGACGAGTACGGCGGCGTCGCCGGCCTGGTCACCATCGAGGACGTGCTGGAACAGATCGTCGGCGACATCGATGACGAGCACGACGAAGCCGAGGACCCGTCGGCACAGATCGCGATCCAGGCCGACGGCCAGTACGTGGTCGATGCCCTGACCCCGATCGGGGATTTCAACGAGCGCTTCGGTGCCACGTTCTCCGACGAGGACTACGACACCATCGGCGGCCTCGTCACGGAAGCGGTCGGTCACCTTCCGGAGATCGGAGACGAACTGGCGCTGGACCGCTTCATGTTCCGTGTCGCGCGTGCCGATGCGCGCCGGGTACAGGCCTTCCACGTGACGGTGCTGCCACCGGACGCGCAGGACGACGCTTGAAGCGGCGCGGGCTGGTCCTCACCCTGTGGCTGGCACTGTGCATGCTGGCCACGGCCGTGCCTGCCATCGCCTTCGCGCAGGCGACGGCTACAGTCGCCGGAACCCCGGCGCCGCGCATCGGCGTGGTGACGATGCAGCCCGGCACGGTGTTCTTCGAGCGTTTCGGTCATGACGCCATCGTGGTACTCGATCCGGCCAGTGGTGAAGCAACGTCGTACAATTTCGGCTACTTCGATCCGTCCGAGGATGACTTCATCGGTCGTTTCGTGCGTGGCGACATGATGTATTACCTGGTGGCGCTGCCCCTTCAGCAGGACCTGTCGTACTACGACGAGACCGGCCGCGGAGCGAGCGTGCAGTGGCTGGATCTGCGCCCGGACCAGGCGCGCGCACTGGCCGCCGACCTGGCCGAGCGGGCCAGGCCGGAGAACGCGCGCTACCACTACGACTACTACACCGCCAACTGCGCGACGATGGTGCGCGACACGCTGGACAAGGCGCTGGGTGGTGGACTGCATGCGCAGCTGTCCGGACGCTCGCGCGGCAATACCTACCGCAGCGAATCGGTCCGCCTGGCCTCGCCCGCGCCGTGGATGTGGCTGGGCTTCGACGTGGGCCTGGGCCCGTTCGCCGATCAGCCGCTGTCACGCTGGCAGGAAGCGTTCGTGCCGATGCGCCTGGCCGATGCCCTGCGCCAGGCGCGCAACAGCGACGGTCGTCCGCTGGTGCAGTCCGAGCAGGAACTGCTGCCGCACCGCATCGATCCGGAGCCCAAGGAATTCCCGCGCCGCTGGTGGCCGTGGCTGCTGTGCGGCCTGGCCATCGCTGCCGGCGTGCTGGCGTTGCGCAACCGGCCGCGCCTGCTGGCCGGACTGGGACTGCCGTTGTGGCTGCTGTGTGCCGTCGCAGGTGGCCTGCTGGTGTTCCTCTGGGGCTTCAGCACCCATTACGCCGCCTGGGCCAACCGCAACCTGCTGCTGCTTTCGCCGTTGTGCGTGCTGCTGCTGCCGGGCGCGGTCCGGCTGCTGCGCCGTCGCCCGCCGGGCCGCATGTTCACGGTCGTGCTGTGGCTGGTGGCACTGCAGGCCCTGGCCGCGCTGGTCCTGCACTGGCTGAGCCTGCAGGCACAGTACAACGTGCAATGGATCGTGCTGCTGCTGCCGATCCATGCGGCCCTGGCCTGGGTGCTGGGGCGCGATCGTCACTTGTCGGATACGCGGCACTGACGCACGATGGCGGGCATGTCACTGCCCGCCTCCGCTGCCGCACCTGCTTCGGCCAATCCCGCCTGCGTCATCAACTGCGTCCACTACGATGAGCAGGGCGTCCGCCATGACATCAGCCTGGACGCCATCAGCGACGTCATCGCCAGCGGCAACGGCTTCGTCTGGGTCGGCCTGTTCGACCCCAATGAAGACGTGCTGCTGAAGCTGCAGGAGGAGTTCTGCCTGCACGACCTGGCGATCGAGGACGCGCGCAATGCGCACCAGCGGCCGAAGGTGGAAGCCTACGGCAACTCGCTGTTTGTGGTGATGACCACCGCGCAGATGGTCGATGAGCGCATCCAGTACGGTGAAACCCACGCCTTCCTCGGGCCGCGTTTCCTGGTGACCGTGCGCCACGGCGCTTCGCTGTCGTATGCGCCAGTGCGTGCCCGGGTGGAACGCGAGCCGCAGCTGCTGAAGATGGGTCCGTCGTATTGCCTGTATGCCGTCACCGACTTCGTGGTCGACAACTACCTGCCGATCACCAACCGCTTCCGCGACACGCTGGAGCTGCTGGAGAAGGACATCTTCGCCGAGAGCTACAAGCGCAGCACCGTGGTGCGCCTGTACGAGCTCAAGCGCGAGTTGAACAAGATGCGGATGGCCGTGGCCCCCTTGCAGGACGTGCTGGCGCAGCTGCGCCGCTACCAGGGCGAATTGATTCCGGACGAAGTGAAGCTCTACGTGCGCGACGTGCATGACCATGCGGTGCGCATCAGCGACGTGATCGATACCCTGCGCGAGATGCTGGGTACCGCACTGAGCGTGAACCTCTCGCTGGTGACGCTGGCGCAGGGCGAAACCGTAAAGCGGCTGGGTGCGTGGGCGGCCCTGCTGGCGGCGCCAACACTGATCACGAGCTGGTACGGCATGAACTTCAGTCACATGCCGGAGTTGAGCCAGCCATGGGCATACCCGCTGATGATCGTCGGCGTGGGCGGTGTCTGCGTGGGCCTGTACCGGTTGTTCAAGCGCGCGCGGTGGTTGTAGAGCCGAGCCCAGGCTCGGGCTCGGCTGCTTCTTTAACGTGGCACACGGAATGCATCATCAGGCCACGTAGACAGTCTTGATGTTCATGAACTCATGGATGCCATGGTCCGCCAGTTCGCGGCCGAAGCCTGACTGTTTGCTGCCGCCGAACGGCAGCCGCGCGTCACTCTTGACGATGGCATTGACGAAGGCCGCACCGCATTCCATGCGCTGGGCGAAGGACTCGCCACGCACCGGGTCACCGGTCCAGACACTGCCGCCCAGCCCGAAGCGGGTGTCGTTGGCCACGCGCAGCGCTTCCTCTTCATCCTTGACCCGGATCACCGCAGCCACCGGCCCAAACAGTTCCTCGTCGTAGGCGGGCATGCCCGGCCCGACCTGGTCCAGCACGGTGGCCGGATAGCCGGCATGCGTGCCCGCGATCGGCTCGCCGCCCAGCAGCACCCGCGCCCCCTTGGCCACACTCGCCCGCACCTGCTTGTGCAGCTCGTCGCGCAGGTCCGCGCGGGCCATCGGTGCCAGCGTGGTCTCGCGCTCGCTGGGGTCGCCATACCGGCGCTGACCAGCCGCCTCGACGAAGCGGCGGGTGAATTCATCGGCCACGCGCTCCACCACGATGAAGCGCTTGGCAGCGATACAGGTCTGCCCACTGTTGTCGAAGCGTGACTTCACTGCGGCCGCCACGGTCTTGTCGAGGTCGGCATCGTCCAGCACCACGAAGGCGTCGCTGCCCCCCAGCTCCATCACCGACTTCTTCAGCTGGCTGCCCGCATTGGACGCGATCGAACGCCCTGCGCGCTCGCTGCCGGTCAGCGTCACCGCCTTCACCCGCGCATCGCGCAGCACCTCGGCTGCCTGGTCGTTGTCGATGTGCAGAACGTCGAACACACCGGCCGGCAGGCCACCGTCGCGGCACACCGCCAGGATCAGGTCCGCACACTGGGGCACGTTGCTGGCGTGCTTGAGCAGCGCCACGTTGCCGGCCATGAAGGCAGGCGCAAGGAAGCGGAACACCTGCCAGACCGGGAAGTTCCATGGCATCACCGCGAACACGCAGCCGATCGGCTCGTAGCGCACGTAGCTGCGCTGTGCCTCGGTATCGATCAGCTGGGGCTTGAGGTAGTCGGCGGCGTGATCGGCGTAGTACTCGCAGGCCGCCGCGCATTTGTCGACCTCGGCCAATGCCTCGGCCTTCAGCTTGCCCATCTCGTGCGTCATCGCCTGCTGCAGCTCGTCACGCCGCGTGCGCAGCTGCGCGGCGATCCCTCGCAGGACGGCACCCCGCTCCTGCAGCGAACGTGCGGCCCAGCCCGGGAATGCGTCGGCAGCGGCCTGCAGGCGCTGCTCGACGTCGGCAGCGCCCATCAGTTCATGGCGGTAGGTCACCTGGCCGGTGGTGGGATCGATGATCTCGACAGTCATGGGGGATCTCCTTCAGGCAGATCCCCAGTGTGCGCCCTTGCCCGTGAGCCGCGCGTTGCCGGATCAGCCGTTGTCCTGCCGGGCCAGCTGCAGGTCGCGCTGGCGCCGCTTCTCGGCGCGCGCGTTGATGTACCAGCCGATCACCGCCGCGATCGACACCGCCGATACCAGCAGCGTGGCCAGCGCATTGATCTTCGGGCTGATGCCCATGCGGACCGAAGCGAAGACCTTCATCGGCAGTGTTGTCGAGCCCGGCGTGGCGACGAAGCTGGCCACCACCACGTCATCCAGCGACAGCGTGAAGGCCAGCAGCCAGCCCGCTACCAGTGCTGGGGCGATGATCGGCAGCGTGATGCGGGTGAACACGGTCAGCCGGCTGGCCCCCAGGTCCATCGCCGCTTCTTCCAGCGACAGATCCATTTCCTGCAGGCGCGAAGACACCACCACGGTGACGAAGCACAGAGTGAAGGTGACGTGGGCGATCCAGATGGTCGCCAGTCCACGCGCCGGGAAGCCCGGAATGGCCCCCATCGAGGCCAGCAGCGCCATCAGCGAGAAACCCAGGATCACGTCCGGCATCACCAGCGGCGCGGTGACCAGCGCGCCGAACAGCGGCTTGCCGCGGAAACGCTTGAATCGGGTCATCACCATGGCCGCCAGCGTACCGAGCACCGTGGCGGTGCAGGCGGTCCAGAACGCCACCACCAGGCTGGTCCACATCGCGTCCATCAGTGCACGGTCGGCGAACAGATCGCTGTAGGCGCGGGTGGAGAAGCCCGCCCACACCATCGCCAGCCGCGAACTGTTGAACGAATAGAACATCAACAGCAGGATCGGCAGGTACAGGAAGGCGAAGCCGAGCAGCAGCACGCCCAGACCCAGGCCCTTGGCGGTACGCGGGCTCATGCCTGCTTCCCTTCCAGCAGGCGCTGCTGGGAACGGTTGAACAGCAGGATCGGCACCAGCAGCAGCAGGATCATCGCCACCGCCATCGCCGAGGCGCCCGGCCAGTTGCGGTTGTTGAAGAACTCGTTCCACAGCTGCCGGCCAACCATCAACGTCTCCGATCCGCCGAGCATCTCAGGGATGACGAACTCGCCGACCGCCGGAATCATCACCAGCATGCAGCCGGCGATGATGCCGGCCCTGGACAGCGGCAGGGTGATGCGCAGGAAGGCCTGCCACGGCTTCGCACCGAGATCGTAGGCCGCCTCCAGCAGGCGGTGGTCATGCTTGACCAGGTTGGCGTACAGCGGCAGCACCATGAATGGCAGATAGCAGTAGACGATACCGATATAGGCCGCGGTCGGCGTATCGATCAGCTGCAGCCTGGGCAGCCCCATGCCGGTCATCAGCGTCTGCAGACCGGTGAACTGCAGGAACTGGTCGAGCAGGCCGTTGCGGTCCAGGATCGCCTTCCACGCGTACACGCGGATCAGGAACGAGGTCCACGACGGCAACACCACCAGCATCATCGCCACGTTGCGCGCCGCCGGCGACAGCCGGGCGATGGCATAGGCCATCGGGTAGCCGATCAGCAGGGTCAGGAAGGTGGAGATCGCTGCGATCTTGATGGAACTCAGGAACGCCTGGGCGTAGATCGAATCGCGGAACAGCGCCAGATAGTTCTCGAGGTTGAGCTTGAGCGAGAACCCGCCGTCCACGTACTGCAGCAGCCAGGTGTACGGCGGCGAGCCGACACGGCTGTGCGAGAAGCTGATCATCAACACGATCAGGAAGGGCACTGCGAAGAACAGCAGCAGCCACAGATACGGAACACCGATCACCGTGGCGCGCAGTCCCGGCAGCCAGCGCTTCAGCCCGGCGACACTCATGAGGTCAGCACCACGCCGTCATTGTCGCGCCAGTGCACCCACACGCTGTCACCCCAGGTCAGGCCATCGCTGGCCCAGCGCTGCGAATTGGCGAAGTTGGCCAGCACCTTGGCTCCACTGGGAAGGCGCACGTGGTAGACCGAGTGACTGCCGAAGTAGGCGATGTCCTCGATCACACCCTGTGCCTTGTTGGTGTGCCCTTCCGGCTCGTCCTTGCCGATCATCACCTTTTCCGGGCGCAGCGCGAATGCGACCGGCTGCCCTTCATATCCAGTGATGCCATGGGCGATGTAGATCGGCGCCGGGAACAGCGGCGATCGTACGGTCACATACTCCGGCAGGTCCTCGTCGATCACGCCGTCGAACAGGTTCACCGAGCCGATGAACTCGGCGACGAACCGGTTGGCCGGCTGCTCGTACACTTCGTCCGGCTTGCCGACCTGCTGGATCCAGCCCGCATCCATCACCGCGATGCGGGTGGCCATGGTCATCGCTTCTTCCTGGTCGTGGGTGACCATCACGCAGGTCACGCCCGACGATTCGATGATGCTGACCAGTTCCAGCTGCATCTGCGAGCGCAGCTTCTTGTCCAGTGCACCCATCGGCTCATCCAGCAGCAGCAGCTTGGGGCCCTTGGCCAACGAGCGTGCCAGCGCCACGCGCTGCTGCTGTCCGCCGGACAGCTGATGCGGCTTGCGCTTGCCGAGGTGGCCCATCTGCACCAGCTCCAGCATTTCGCCGACGCGCCTGCCGATCGCATCCTTGCCCAGCCCGTCCTGCTTGAGGCCGAACGCGATGTTCTGCTCGACCGTCATGTGCGGGAACAGGGCGTAGGACTGGAACATCATGTTGACCGGCCGCTGATAGGGCGGCAAGGCGTCCAGACGCTGCCCATCAAGGGTGATACTGCCCTTGGTGGGTGTCTCGAAGCCGCCCAGGCAGCGCAGCAGGGTGGATTTGCCGCTGCCGGAGCCGCCCAGCAGGGCAAAGATCTCGCCCTTGCGCACATCCAGATTGACGTCGTCGACGGCGACGAAACCGTCGAATTCCTTGCGCAGGTCACGAATGGAGAGATAGCCGGGCGCACTCACCGAATCAACGGCGGCGGCTTCCGGCTGGGCTTCAACGGGCATGGGGGCTCCGGGAGCGGGCGGTGGACAGCGGGCGCCATTCTACCGGCCAGGGGGCGATGACGGTATGACGGGGAATGGCGAGCGGCCGTTGCCCGCCGGGCATGGCCCGGCGCTACCCGCATGGCCTGGCTCCGGTAGCGCGGGGCCTTGCCCGGCGGAGAGGATCAGCGAACAGCCACCGGCGGTGCCTCCTGCCAGCCCAGCCCCAGGCTCTTCTGCAGCGCCACATACCGCACCAGCAACTGCAGCCGCGCCTGGGCGGCGGCATCCTGCGCCTGCAGCCGCTGGCGCTGTACGTCCAGCAGATCGATCTGCGAGGTGGCACCCGCCTGTCGACGCTGGCTCATCAACGCCAGCGAACGGTCCGCCGAAGCCTCGGCGCGGACACTGGCCTGCAGTTGCTGCCGGGCCGCACCGAAGCGCGCCAACGCGGTGTTGGCATCCTGCAGTGCAGCCAGCACCGTGCCCTCGTAGGCCGCCAACCGGGCCTCATTGCCGGCCCGAGCCTGGGCCACACGGGCCTTGTTCACGCCGAAGTCGAACAGCGACCAGCGCAGGAACGGGGCGACGATGGTGGCGGCTGAATCCCGCCCCAGGTCGGAAACCGAGGTGGCGCCCGCGCCGATGCTGCCCAGCAGGGTCACCTGCGGAAAATACGCCGAGATCGCCTGGCCGATCTGCGCCGAGGATGCCGCCAGCTCGCGCTCAGCCTTGCGCACATCCGGCCGGCGCTGGATCAACGCGCCCGCATCGTCCACCGGGACGCTGGCCGGCAGCACCGGCAGCGGCTGGTCTGCCGCCAACCGTGCATCCAGCGCCCCCGGCTCGCGGCCTACCATCAGGGCCAGCACATCTCGGGCTTCGTCGGCCTGTGCCTGTAGCGGCGGCAGCGCAGCCTGCTGCTGTTGCAGCTGGGCCTGCGCGCGCTCCACCTGCAGGTCCGAATCCGCACCGCGTTGGCGACGTTGACGGGTCAGCTGCAGGCTTTCATCGGCGGCTCGGAGGTTGTGCTCGGCCAGGGCGATACGCTCGCGGCTGCTGCGGTAGCCGAGGTAGACCTGGGTCAGTTCCGCGGCAAGCTGCACCTGCGCATCGGCCAGTGCTGCGGCGTTGGCCTCGGCTTCGGCGGCGGCCTGCTCGGCCGCGCGGCGTCGGCGGCCGAACAGGTCCAGTTCCCAACTGGCGTCGAAGCCGGCCACGTACAGCTCGGTGTCCAGATCGATATCGGCGAACTGCTGGCGCAGCTGCGCCGCCTCCTGCGGACGGCCGTTGGCCTCGGCCACCCCGGCGATGTTCTCGCCCAGACCGCGCACGCTGTTTTCCAGCGAATCCGGTGCCTTGATGTTGGCGTAGCCCGCCGCCGCGCCCACGCTGGGCAGCTGCTCGGCGCGGCGCTGGCGCTGCAGCGCGCGCGAGGCCAGCAGCTTGGCCTGGGCTGCGCGCAGGTTGGGGCTGTTGCGCAGCGCCTCGTCCACCAGCTGGTCCAGCAGCGGATCGTTGAGCGCGCGCCACCACTGGCTGGGCGGGCTGGCAGGCTGCACGCCGGCCTGCGCCGCGCGTGGGAGCTGCGCCTGCGCGGTAGCGACCGTGGCCACGTCCGGTTTCACGTAATCCGGCCCCACCATGCAGCCCGCCAGCAGCAGCGGCAGGGTGGCCGGGCACAGCCGGCGCAGAAGGGGGGAAACGGGCAAGGTCGTCGAAGTCATCAGTGCATCGCCAATGGAACGCCCTTGGGCAGGGGCTTGAGCAGGAAGACCAGCGGCAGGGTGGCCACCACGATCAGGCCGAAGATCCAGAACAGGTCGTTGTAGGCCATCACCATCGCCTGCATCTGCACCGTCTGCGCCAGCACGGCCATCGCCTGGGTGGCGTCGCCCAGCTGCTGGCCGTAGGCATGCAGCGCGTCCTGGGCGATGGTCGAGTTTGCGGTAACGCTGCTGCTGATCGCATCGATGTGCAGGGTGGTGCGGCGTTCCTGGAAGGTGGAAATGATGGCCAGCCCGATCGAGCCGCCGAGATTGCGCGCGGCGTTGAACAGGCCGGACGCATCGCTGGTGTACTCGCGCGGCACCGAGGTGATGGCCGCCTGGTTCAACGCCATCATCGCCAGCGCCAGCCCACAGCCCTGCAGCAGCTGGCCTATGACGAAGTGCGGGCCGATGCTGTCCGGAGTCAGCCCCAGATTGACGAAGCAGGCAGCGGCGAAGCACAGCATGCCGCCGAACACCATGATGCGTACGTCGACCGTTTCCAGCATCTTCGGCATCAACGGCATCAGCAGGATGGTCGGCAGGCCGGCCAGCAGCAGCACATAGCCGGCCTGCTCGGTGTTGTAGCCGGCGATGATCGCCAGGAACTGCGGGATCATGTACATGACCCCGAACAGGATCATGCCCACCGCCATCACCATCACGAACACCGCGCCGAAACTGCGCTGGAACAGGATGTTGAGGCGGATGACCGGCGCCTTGCTGGTGAACTGCGAAAGCGCGAGCAGCGCGAAGCCCAGCACCGAGACGATGCTGAGAACCACGATCATCGTCGATTCGAACCAGCGCTCGCGCTGGCCGTCTTCCAGCACCACGGTAAGCGCGGACAGGCCGGCGGTCATGCCGACGATGCCCAGCCAGTCCGCGCGCAGCAGCCCACCCCAATCAGACGTTTCATGCGGAAGGCCGAGCAGCAGCAGGGCAACCAGGCCGGCGCAGATCGGCACGTTGATGAAGAACGCGTAGTGCCAGCTGACGTTCTCGGTCAACCAGCCGCCCAGCAAGGGGCCGATCACCGGGCCCAGGATGACGGTCATGCCGAACAGCGCCGTACCCAGCGGCTGCTGCTTCTGCGGCAGCCGCGTGCCGACGATGGTCAGCGCGGTCGGGATCAGCGCACCACCGGCAAAACCCTGCCCTACCCGTCCGGCGATCATCATCGGCAAGGATTCGGCCAGGCCGCACATCACCGAGAACGCAGTGAACAGCGTGGCGCAGATCAGCAGGAAAGTGCGCAGGCCCAGCGTGCGCACGAACCAGCCGGTCAGCGGAATCATCACGATTTCCGAGACAAGGAAGGCTGTGGAGATCCAGGTGCCTTCGGTGCCGCTGGCGCCCACTTCGCCCTGGATGGTGGGCAACGCGGCGTTGACGATGGAGATGTCCAGCGTAGCCATGAACGAACCGATGGTGCCGGCCGCCACGGCCAGCCAGGCCGCGGCATCCGCCTTGCCTCCGGCGACAGGTGCTGCGTGGGCACGGGTGGCGTTCATCGCGCCGGCGCGGCCATGGCCTCGGCCTCGTCCTGGGTGCGCTCGCGCGCATCCTTTGCATTGCGGGTATCGACGGTCACTTCCACCGACATGCCCGGCACCAGCACCTTGCGTGCTTCAGCACCTGCGTCCACCCGGATGCGCACCGGCACGCGCTGCACGACCTTGGTGAAGTTGCCGGTGGCGTTCTGTGGCGGCAGCAGCGCGAACTGCGAGCCGGTACCCGGCGAAATGCTCTCCACCGTGCCGCGCAATGGGGTGCCTGGCAACGCATCGACCTTGATTTCGGCCGCCTGGCCGGCGCGCATCAGCCCCACCTGGGTTTCCTTGAAGTTGGCAACGAGGTACAGCGAAGCAACCGGCACGATGGTCATGGTGCGGGTACCGGCAGCAACAAACTGGCCGACCTGCACGGTCTTGTTGCCGACACGGCCATCGATGCGCGCGCGCAGCTCGGTGTCCTCAAACGCCACTCTGGCCTGCGCAGCGTCGGCCTGCGCCTGCTTCAGTCCGGCCTGGGCCTGCTCGAGCTGGGCCTGGCTGGCTTCGATCTGGCTCTGCGCGCCCTGGATCTGTGCCTTGGCCGCATCGTACTGGGCCTGGGCGCGCTCGACATCGTGGCGCAGGCTTTCAACGTGTTCATGGGTGTCCGCACCACTGGCCGCCAGCGGGGTGAAGCGCGCCAGCTCTGACCGGCCGAAACGCAGCGAGGCGGCGGCCGCGGTGAGCTGGGTCCGTGCCTGCAGCAGGCTGGACTGCTGGCCCTGCACCCCAGCGGCAGCAGCGGCGATGTCGGCTTCGCGCACGGCGATCACGGCCTCGGCCTGGTCCAGCGTGGCACGGTAGGTGCGCGGGTCGATGCGCAGCAGCGGTTCGCCGGCCTTGACCCACTGGTTGTCCTGCACCAGCACTTCGGTGACGTAACCGTTGATGCGCGGAGCGACCGCGACAGCGTCGGCCTGCAGATAGGCGTTGTTGGTGTCCTGCAGGTAGCGGCCGACCAGCAGGTGGTAGATCAGCCAGGCAACCAGGGCGATGACCACGACGACGCCGATGATGGCCAGCGTCCAGCGCACCTTGGGGTTCTTCAGCGGCGAGGGCTTGTCCTCGGTGGAAGGCGTTTCGTCAGGGGCGGCGTCGGCGCGCTGGGGCTGTTCGGTCATTGTCTGAAGGCGGTGGTCGGTGCCATACGGGACGGTAGGGGAAGCGATGCGGAGGCAAGGTGAAAAAGAAACGGAGGCCATTGGCCTCCGTTTCCTGTGCGCTGACGTCTGCCCGCACCCGCCGGGCATGGCCCGGCGCCGGCGCCATCGTCATCTCACCTGCCGGTCTTCACCTCGGTCCACAGACGGGTGTACAGCTTGTCCGTCTCCGGGGTGTTGATCGAATAGGTGAACATCTTCGCGGCCACATCGGCCGGCGGGTAGATGGTCGGGTCGGTACGGATCGCCTCGTCCACCAGCGGGGTCGCGGTCGGCACCGGGTTGGCGTAGTGGATGAAGTTGGTATTGGCCGCAGCGACCTTCGGCTCCAGCAGGTAATTGATGAACTTGTAAGCGGCTTCCGGATGCTTGGCGTCCTTCGGGATCGCCAGCATGTCGAACCACTGCGGTGCGCCTTCCTTCGGAATCGAATAGGCGACATGCACGCCGTTGCTGGCCTCCTCGGCGCGGTCGCGGGCCTGGATGATGTCACCCGACCAGCCGACCACCAGGCAGGTGCCGCCGTTGGCCAGCGAACCGACGTACTGCGAGGAGTGGAAGTTCTGCACGTACGGGCGGATCGACTTCAACAGGTCGGCCGCCTTCTGCAGCTCGGCCGGATCGCCGCTGTGCGGGTCCAGGCCCAGATAGTGCAGTGCGATCGGGATCATGTCGGCCGGCGTGTCCAGGATGGTCACGCCGCAGTCCTTCATCTTGCTGATGTTCTCCGGCTTGAACACCAGGTCCCAGCTGTTGGCGATGTCGGTGCTGCCGCCGAAACGCTCCTTCAGCATGTCCACGTTGTAGCCGATGCCGGTGGTGCCGACCATGTACGGCACGCCGTAGCGGTTGTCCGGATCCTGGGTGGCGATGCGCTTCATCACCGCCGTGTCCAGATTGGCCAGGTTCGGGATCTTGCTCTTGTCCAGCGGCAGGAACACGCCCGCCTGGATCTGCCGGCCGAAGAAGTTCAGCGTCGGCACCACCACGTCGTAGCCGCTGTTGCCGGCCAGCAGCTTGGTCTCGACCATCTCATCGCTGTCGAACACGTCGTAGGTCACCTTGATCCCGGTTTCCTTCTCGAAGGTCGGGATGGTGTCCTCGGCAATGTAATCGCTGTAGTTGTAGACGTTCAGGACCTGGCTGTCCTGACTGCCACCGTTGCCACCGCCACAGGCGGCGAGCATGGCGGAGGCCAGGCCGAGCGTGAGGATACGCAGCTTCATCGGGTGCTCCAGAATGCGGGGAGGGGGGCCGGCTCGGGCCGGCGACGGATGCCAGCCTACCCCCCGGCGGCGGATTTTTCTATTCCACGCTTTCACACGTTCAGCAGCAGGAACTCGCGCTCCCACGAGCTGATGACACGGAAGAAGGTCTCGTACTCCTTGCGCTTGACCGAGATGTAGGCCCGGCAGAAGCGCTCGCCCAGCAGCGCCTGCAGTTCGCCGCAGCGCTCAAGCCCGTCCAGCGCTTCGCCCAGCGAGCGCGGCAGGTTGTAGCCCAGCTCCTTGGCGCTGCCGGTGACCGGCGCGTCCGGCGCCAGCCGCTCGCGGATGCCGAGCAGGCCACAGGCCAGGGTGGCGGCCATCGCCAGGTAGGGATTGGCGTCGGAGCCCGCGAATCGGCTCTCCACCCGCATGTTCTCCGGTGTATCCAGCGGCACGCGCAGGCCGCAGGTGCGGTTGTCGAAGCCCCAGTGCACGTTGCTCGGCGACACCTCGCCGAACACCAGCCGTCGATAGGAATTGACGTTCGGCGCGAAGAACGCCATCGCCTGCGGCGCATACTTCTGCAGCCCCCCAAGATAATGGCCGAACACCGGGCTGAACTCGCCTTCGGCATCGGTCTCACCGGCGAACACGTTGCTGCCATCGCTCACCCGCACCAGGCTCTGGTGGATGTGCATGGCGCTGCCCGGTTCGTTCTCCATCGGCTTGGCCAGGAAAGTGGCGTACACGCCGTGGCGCATCGCCGCCTCGCGCATGGTGCGCTTGAACAGGAAAACCTGGTCGGCCAGATCCATCGCATCGGCATGGGTGAAGTTGACTTCCAGCTGTGCCGCGCCGGATTCGTGGATCAGCGTGTCCACGTCCAGCTTCATGGCATCGGCGTAGTCGTACATCAGGTCGAGGATGGGGTCGAACTCGTTGACCGCATCGATCGAATACGACTGCCGCGCTGTTTCCGGGCGACCGGAGCGGCCGGCAGGCGGCAACAGCGGGAAATCCGGGTCGGTGTTCTTCTGCACCAGGAAGAACTCCAGTTCCGGCGCCACCACCGGGCGCAGGCCCAGCTCGGCGTAGGCCGCCAGCACGCGACGCAGCACATTGCGCGGCGCCAGCTCATGCGGCTCGCCATTCTTGGTGTAGCAGTCATGGATGATCTGCGCGGTGGCATCGGCGGCCCACGGCACCATGCGCACGGTATCCGGATCCGGGCGCAGCATCATGTCCGAGTCCGACGGCGAGGTCAGTTCGTAGTAGTCATCCGGAAACTCGCCGGTGACAGTCGTGGCGAAGATGCCCTCGGGCAGGCGGGTACCGTAGTCGTGCGAGAACTTATCGGCGGGAATGATCTTGCCGCGCGCGTTGCCGGTGATGTCGGGCACCAGGCATTCGACTTCGGTGATACGCCGCTCCTTCAGCCAGCGCAGCAGGCTGCTCTCCTGCGGTGCGGGGGGCGTTGCCGTCTTGCGCGGGCGCGTTCGGGAACTCATCGGGAATCCAGTTGGTTCTGTTGATGCTGCCGGCAAGCTTGGCCGAACGCACGGAAAATAGCGTGATAGAACGGCGCCTGCATGACGCGCCACTCCGGGTGCCACTGTACGCCGAGCACGAAGCGGTGGCGCGGGCTGCGTGCCGCCTCGACCAGCCCGTCATCGGCGCGGGCCTCGACCTGCAGGCCGCTGGCCAGGCGGGCAATACCCTGGCCGTGCACCGAATTGACCTGCACCCTCCCCTCGCCGTGCCAGTCCGCCAGCCACCCATCCGCCACCAGTGTGACCGCGTGGGACGGCCCGTACTGCACGTCCACGGGTGCCTGCGGATCTTCGCGATGATCGGCCAGCCCGGGTACCCGATGGACCTGTGGATGCAGGCTGCCTCCCAGGGCGACGTTCAATTCCTGGAAGCCACGGCAGATCGCCAGCACCGGCAGGTCCATCGCCAGCGCCTCGTGCAGCAGTGCGAAGGCATTGGCATCCCGCGCAGGATCATGCGCATTGCCGGGCCAGCTGCGGCCACCGTCGTAGTGCTGCGGCTCGATGTTGCTGACCGCACCGGTCAGCAGCAGACCGTCGAGGCCCTGCAGCCAATCGCGCGCCGGCAGCGGCGGCTGCAGGCTGGGCAGCACCAGCGGCGTGACCTCCGCTGCCTCGACCAGGGCGCGGACATACTTCTCGCCGGCCACCGCAAAGCGATGATGGCCAAGCACCGTACTGTCGGTGGGCAGGCCCACCCAGGGCAGGCGACGCATGGGGAAACTCCTTGGCGTGCAGACACGTTACCCGCAGGTGCGCGAGTGCGGCAAGTCGTCGCCATCACGCGCGAGGTGCCAAGTATCGGCGAAACTGGGGGCGTGAACGCCGATCAACCTCCTCCGCCCCGTCTTCCCACCCTGCGCCCGCGAGGCCCGCAGTGACGTCCGCCTTTCCAGCCAGCTGGTATGCCGCCAGCCTGCCGGAGCCGGCCGCCCTGCCTCCGTTGCAGGGCGACGTGCAGGCCGATGTCGCAGTGCTCGGTGCAGGCTACACGGGCCTGACGGCGGCGCTGGAACTGGCCTCACGCGGCCAGCACGTGGTCCTGCTGGACGCCCAGCGGATCGGCTGGGGCGCGTCCGGTCGCAACGGTGGCCAAGCGCTGGTGGGCTATGGCTGCGAGGTGGACGAACTGGAACGGCAGCTGGGCCGGGACGATGCCCGCCATCTGTTCGACTGGTCACGTGACGCCGTGCAGGCCATGCGCACCCGCATTGACCGCTACGGCATCGACTGCCATTGGCGTGAGGGCCACGCCAGCGTCGCCATCCGTGCCCGCCACGAGCGCGAGCTGCGTGCCCACTGCGAGCACCTGCAACAGCATTACGATTACCCGATGCAGTGGTGGGATCGGCAGACACTGCGTGGGCAGCTGGACAGCCCGCGCTATCGCGCGGCCATGTTCGATCCACTCAGCGCGCACCTGCACCCCCTGGCGTATGCGCGCGGCCTGGCCGACGCAGCGCGCGCGGCCGGGGTGGTCATCCACGAGAACTCTGCGGTCACCCGCGTGCAGCGCGGGCCTCGTCCGGCCCTGCACACCGCGCACGGCAGCGTCAGCGCCGCGCATCTGGTGATCGCCGGCAATGCCTGGCTGCAGGGCCTGCTGCCAGTGCTGGAGCACCGCATCATGCCGGTAGGCACCTATATCGGTGCCAGTGCGTGCCTCGGCCCCGAACGGGCCCGCGCCCTGATCCGTAATGACATGGCAGTAGCAGACACTGCCTGGGCGCTGGACTATTTCCGCCTGAGCCACGACCATCGTCTGCTGTTCGGGGGCCGCGCCAGCTACTCGGCGCTACCGCCGCCCGGGCTGCGCGGGGTGATGCAGCGACGCATGCACGCGGTTTTTCCGCAGCTGGCCGACGTCGCTCTCGATCAGGTCTGGGGCGGCTATGTCGACATCACCCGCAACCGCGCCCCGCATTGGGGACGGCTGGACGGCAATCTGTACTTCGCGCAGGGATTCTCCGGCCACGGCGTGGCGGCAGCCGGCCTTGCGGGTGACGTGATCGCCGCGGCAATCGCCGGCCAGAGCGAGCGCCTCGACGTGTTCCAGCGCCTGAAGCACGCGCCGTTCCCGGGCGGGCGCCTGCTGCGCATGCCGCTGCTGGTGGCTGCGATGTCGTGGTACAGGCTGCGGGATGCGTTGTGGTGACGATATCAGCGCCCTTGACGGGACTCCACGGCAGCGCGACTTGATCCCTTCACACCGATTGTTTGCATAATCTGCACAGGAGCAGGGGGAGCACGTGGATGCAGTGGTGGAAGGAAGGTCTACCGGTGAACATCCGGATCAGTCCCCAGGGACTGGTGCTGATGCTCATCTATGCCGTCGCCTGCGTGGCCACGCGCAAACTTTCGGTAGACCAGTTCTACCTGCCGGCAGGTGTGCGTGTGGCCGCCTTGCTGCTCTGTCCACCGCGCCTGTGGCCTTACCTGTTGCTGGGCGAGTACGCCTACTTCGCCCATCTACGGATTCCGCTGCTCGAAAAATACGGGTTGGCATGGGTGCTTCTGGCCTCGGCATTTCTCATGCCGGCAGTGATGCTGATCGTACGCATGCACCGGAAGTTGCTTGCGCGCACCACGGTCCTCGGCGTGATCTCGATCGCGGTCTGTGCCGCGACGATCATCAGCCTGCTCAACCTCGGAATCTCGTACCTGCTCTGGGAGCCGCTGCATAACGCGTCGTTTATCACCAACGTAATGCGCTATGCGCTGGGCGACTTCACTGGGATCCTCATCCTGGCGCCACTCGCGCTGCTCTGGATCCGTCGCGCCGAGGAACAATGGACACCCCGGTCCGTTGCGGCCACAGTCGGAGCACTAGTAGCCATGCTGGTCATTGGCCTGCAGGCGACGCCGGTACCCGCCTCGATCACGGCCCCTGGCTCGCTGCAGTTGTTGTTGATCCTGCCTATTCCCGCAATCGCCCTGACCTGCCTGCTGGGATGGCGCGGGGCGGCCGTCGGTGTCGCCGCAGTAAACATGATTCTTGGTCTGAGCACCCCTTCTGACCACCCCGCATCATTCGATCAGGCGACCTTTGCCACCCAGCAGGCCATGGCCATCGCCAGCGTCGCCCTGTTGCTGCTGGGTGCGCGCATCACGCATTTCCAGAGCCAGCATCGGCTGCGTGAGGAAGACGGCAGAAACTCGATGAAACTGGCCCGCAGTACGCACATGGCCAGCGAAATGGATCTGCGAGAGCGAGCGGCGCACCTGCGCAGGCTGGGCGAGGGGATGGACCTGTCGCTCAACGAGATGGTGAACTGGCTGCACGCGCAAGGGCACCACGCTGTCGCCAACAGCCTGAAACACACATCAGAAGTCCATTCGCGCCAATTCCGCGCGCAGGCGAGCATGATCTACCCATCCGCCCTGGAGCGTCTCGGGCTTTACGTCGCTCTTCGTGCAGGTGGCGTGCGGGAGGCATGGGACAATACGCACCGGGTTACGCAGCCCCGGCTGACGGGCGACCCATGTCAGTTGGGAGTGGATCTGCAGCTGGCCGCATACCGGACCGTGGTTGAGGCCGTATCGTTGCTGCTCAGGTATGAGCCCGGTCAGATCTCCGTGCGCATCAGGTGCGGCGTCTTCAGACAGATGCACGGAGTACTGATTTCCGCCGCTCTTGTCGATCCTCACCATGCGCTTTCGCAACAGACTCAGGAACTGGTCCGTTCACAGCTATTGGGCCGGATCGTCGCCTATTCCGGGGTCGTCGATGTTCAGAAAAACAGGATCCGGATCGCCTTGCTGGATGGGCTGGCCACCTATCCGCAGGCCCCTCTGGCAGCACACTGTCCAGATGCGCCGTGGCCGTTCGACCAAGGTCGGCAATCTGCAACCTGACATAGAATTGCCAGTCAAAGCGCGATGGATGTCACTAATTCGCAGCAGTGCTGAACTGGTGTCGGCGGCAGAGAGCCAGGTAACGAAGAAGAGATCCGATTGCGTAGGCGGGAATCTGCCGATACTGTCGCCAGAGGTGTAGACGTCCAGAGTGGATGGAACGCCACCATGGTACGAGCAAGGGAGGCTTGGGATTGAACTGGTGGAAGAACGATGTCGAGCTGAGCTTCCGGATACGCCCCATCGGACTTTTCATCGCTGGGATGTACGCCGTCACGTGCTGGGCCGCTCGTCAGGTCTCGCTCGACCAGTTTTACCTGCCGGCAGGCATACGGGTCGCTGCGCTGCTGCTCTGCCCTCCGCGCCTTTGGCCCTATCTGCTGCTTGGCGAATACGCTTACTTTGCCCAGATGCGATATCCACTCATCGGGAAGTATGGGCTGGCTTGGGTGATCCTGGGCTCCGTGTTCCTCATGCCAGCGGTAGCCTTGGTCGTGCGGGCGCATCGCAGATTCATGACCGCGACAACGGAGGGCTGGCTTCTCTCGATGGCGGTTTCCGCCGCGCTCATCGCCACCGCATTGAAACTGGGCTTGGCCCACCTGCTCTCCGAGAACCCGTCTTCCGTGCCATTTGCGACACGAGCTGTCCGCTTCGTGCTCGGTGATTACATCGCAATACTGACTGTCGCCCCACTCGCACTGCTCTGGATCCGGCGCCGGTCACTGTACGAGTGGAAGTTTTGGAAGCACGCGCCTACCGTAGCCGCATTGACACTACTGATATCGCTGGGCGCATTCATGGCCTCGGGTGTCGAGCTCCCAGATGCCACCAAGACATCCCTGCAACTGGTGATGGCTTTGCCGGTTGTTGCCTTGACCTGCATCCATGGCTGGCGAGGAGCCGCTGTGGGTGTTCCGCTGTTGAACATAGTGATTGCAATGACAACACCAGCATCAGGACTGCCTGGTTCGTTCGACCAGCGAACATTCATGATGCAGCAGCTCATTGCCGTTGCAGGGACGGCGCTTCTTCTACTCGGTTCCCGCATCACTCAGCACTATCATCAGCATGCGCGCCATGATCTGGATGGGAGTCAGACGGCCAGACTTTCGAGAACTGCTCATATGGCCAGCGAACTCGATCTGAGGCAGCGGGCGCTTGATCTCAGGAAGATCGCAGACGGCGTCGAGAAATCACTGAACCAGACTGCCGATCTTCTGAAAATGCACGGACACCATGCACCTGCAATGGATCTGCTGCACACCTCGACGACACATTCACGCCAGTTCCGTGAACTCACAAGCCTGGTGTATCCAACCGAAGTCGAGCAGGTCGGGTTGTATGTTGCCCTGCAGATCAGCGGCATCAGCGAAAACTGGGACCGGACCAGCAGGGTTGCGCTCCCCCGCATGACGGGCGACCCCTGCAGGCTGAGCATTGCACTGCAGCTTGCTGCCTATCGAACCCTTACCGAAACGGTCGCACTGCTGCTCAAACACGAACGGGGGCAGATCCAGATCCAAGCACGCTGCGGCAGCCTGCATGGTCAACAGGGCATCCTGATCAGTGCATCTCTTTTGGACAGAGATCGCCACTTGTCGCTGGAAACCGCAAAACTGATCGTCGAGCGCCTGAGTTCACGTGCACTGGCCTATGGCGGTAAAGTGCAGACACGTCAAAACCGCGTAAGAGTGCTACTGCAGGAAACGGCCACGGGTGCAACCCACGGCAGCACGCATGCAGCGTGGATTGCTCGCGCCGACATCACCTGACTCTCACTCATCCGCCTCGATCAAGGAAAAGATCATGCTTCAGCGACTCGTAGCCGGCAGTTCGATCGCCCACGTTGCGTTGCTACCAGCACCATAGACGACCAGCGAGAACTCGGCTTGCCTGAGTACCACATGCCGCTGGGACTTTTCCGGCAATGCCAGCCGCTGCGACGGCAATGACACGGTAATCGGACTTTTGCCGGCCGGGAGCGTCCAGAACGTGGTGTCAACCTTGCCGATTATCAGCAGGACCTGTCCGGAGAGGTCATTCACCTGATAATAGTTGATTCCCTCACGCTCGAACCCATACACCAGCCAGTTCGGATCTGCACTCAGATTCGTCGCTGCTGGACGGGACTCACCAAGCCCCGCCTGAGCCATATGTGTTCCGTTGTCGTCACTCGGGCAGCATGCCGCCTCGGCGACAGCAGGTGCGGACAACAGAGTCATTGCAGGCATCAAAAAACGCAGACCAGAGAAATTCACACTCACCCCCGTGTTCGGTTGGACAACGCCAGGCAAACTCACTTCGCCACCCCATGACTGGATGGGCTCTCGGCCTCGCTTGCGGGCTGCCTCAGCCGGACGGAGTCAACCTCAGGCCGCCGGCAGGGTGGCGCAGCCAGCATAACCATCAAACAGCACCAGCGCCACGAGCAGAACTTCCGCCACTCCGCTCGTCGGGCCCCGACACTGAACGTGTCGGCCGGCGTTCACGCGATGACAACGCATGCGGTACCACCACTAAAGTTACGGCCGAAACCGCCGCTACCCGTGCCAAGACTTCCCTGACGTGAGCCTCCGCATCATGCCCGTCCTGCCGCAGGCCGCCGTCGATGGCGACCTCGCCGATCCGCTTCCGCAGCGGATCCTGCTGGTCGAAAACTCCCGTGCCTTCACCGGCATGCTGCGCGAGGCGATCGAACAGCGCCTGGAGCTGCCCGTCGTGGTCGCTTCCACCCTGGCCGAGGCCGACCGCCTGCTCAATGAGAGCGGCGGCTGGTTCCTGGTCCTGACCGGCCTGGTTCTGGCCGATGGCGACAGGGACGCGGTGGTCGAATTCTTCCTGAAACGCGATCTGCCCACCGTGGTGGTCAGTGGCGTGTATGACGAGGATCTGCGCAAGCGCGTGCTGCAGCAGCAGATCATCGACTACGTCCTGAAGAACACGCCCGGCAGCATCGACTATCTGGTGTGGCTGGTGCAGCGCCTGGAACGCAACCGTCGCATCGCCGCGCTGGTGGTGGACGATTCGCCCTCGGCACGCGGCTATGCGGCCGCGCTGCTGCGCATGTACGGCCACGAAGTGTACGAGGCTGCCGATGGCAATGAAGGCCTGGCGGCGATCGAGGCCCATCCTGCGATCCGGCTGGCGGTGGTCGACCAGGAGATGCCCGGCATGCAGGGCGTGGAATTCACCCGCCGCCTGCGCACCCTGCGCTCGCGCGACAAGGTGGCGGTGATCGGCATTTCCGGCAATACCGACGCATCACTGATTCCGCGCTTCCTGAAGAACGGCGCCAACGACTTCCTGCGCAAGCCCTTCTCGCGCGAGGAATTCTTCTGCCGCGTGTCGCAGAACGTGGACCAGCTGGAGCTGATCGGCACCCTGCAGGATCTGGCCACCCGGGACTTCCTGACCGGCCTGCCCAACCGCCGCTGCTTCCTGGAACAGAGCCAGCGCCAGCTGCCCCAGCTGCAGACCCATGGCCAGAGCGTGGCGGTGGCGATGATCGACATCGATCACTTCAAGCATATCAACGATACGCACGGCCATGAGGCCGGCGATGACGCCCTGCGTGCCGTGGCCGGGGCGGTGGCCGTGCATGCGCGCAGCCAGGACTTGATCGCGCGCTTCGGCGGCGAGGAGTTCTGCCTGCTGGTGCCGGACATGGAGCAGGACGAGGCAATGCTCTACTTCGAGGAACTCCGCCAGCGCATCGCGGCGCTGGAAGTGGATATCGGCACCGCCACACTGCGCATGACCGTCAGCATCGGCCTGTGCTGCCTCCGCCCGCAGCGCGATGCGCTGCATCGCCTGATTTCCGAGGCCGACCGTCAGCTGTACCTGGCCAAGGCCGGTGGCCGCAACCGGGTCAGCTGCACCACCATGGGCAGCCCGCTGCGTCCGCGCGAGCCCGCCCTGCCCTGATCGATCCGCTTTGATCCAGATCAACGCTGCCTGCCGGCAGCAGCCCTACAGTCGGCCCCGACATCACGCATGAAGGGGAGCCGGGGATGGCATTACTGGTCTGGCAGGACGATCTGAACATCGGCATCGATGTGATCGACCAACAACACCGCCGCATCATCGAGATGCTCAATCACCTGCATGTGGCCCAGGCCAGCATGCAACGTGCGGCTGTCGGCGAAGTGATCGACGAGGTGGTTGATTACACCATGTCGCACTTCGCGTTCGAAGAAGAGCTGATGGAGGAAGCCGGCTATCCGTTCTGCGCTGCCCACAAGCGCGTGCATGAGGTCTTCATCAAGCGCGTGGCCGAGTACCGGCTGCGGTTCCAGGCCGGCGAGGACATCAGCGACGAGCTGCGCACGATGCTCTCGCGCTGGCTGTTCAACCACATCCGCGGCGACGACCAGGCCTACGCCGAACAGGTCAAGTCACATCTGAACCAGTTCACCCGTGAACACCAGGGCGGGGGCTGGCTGGGCCGCACGCTCAAGCGGATCTTCGGCTGATCAGCGCACGCGACGCTGCAGTGCCACCAGCGCGGCCAACGTCGCAATCGCGGTCAGGCACAGGTAGTAGCCGACCGCGACCAGGCCGAAGCGCTCGGCCAGCCAGGTCGCCAGGTACGGAGCGGGCGCCGCGCCGAGAATGCCGGCCAGATTGAACGACAGCGATGCGCCGGTATAGCGCACTTCGACCGGATAGATCTCGGCCAGGAATGTGCCGCAGGGGCCATAGGTCAAGCCCATCAGGAACAGACCCAGGCACAGGAAGCCCAGCACCAGCCACGGGCTGCCGGGCTGGAACAACGGCGCAAACAGCAGGCCGAAGCCCAGGATCAGCAGGCTGGCCACGATCATCGTCCGGCGGGTGCCCCAACGGTCGCCGTAGCGCGCCGACAGCGGGATGCCCAGCGCGAAGAACAGCATGGCGGCCATCTGCATCAGCAGGAACTGCTCGCGGCTGTAACCGAGTACCGCCGTGCCATGGCCCAGGCTGAATACCGTCATCAGATAGAACAGCACGAAGGTGGCGAATGCGCCCAGCGTACCCAGCAGCATCGGCACGGGATGGTCGCGCAGCACCGTCCACATCGGCAGCCGCACCGGCGCTCTGCGTTCCAGTGCCTTCTGGAAGTCCGGCGTCTCATGGATGTTCAGGCGCACCCACAGGCCCAGCCCGACCAGCAATGCGCTGGCCACGAACGGAATACGCCAGCCCCACTGCAGGAAGTCGTCCTGCCCCATGCTTCGGCCCAGCACCAGGAAGATGCCTGCCGACAGCAGGAAACCGAGCGGCGCGCCCAGCTGCGGGAACATGCCGTACCACGCGCGCTTGCCCGGTGGTGCGTTCTCGGTTGCCAGCAGCACCGCCCCGCCCCACTCGCCGCCCAGCCCCAGCCCCTGGCCGAACCGGCACAGCGCGAGCAGCGCCGGAGCCCACAGCCCGATCTGCGCATGGGTCGGCAGCAGGCCGATTGCGACAGTCGACAGTCCCATGGTGAGCAATGCCGCGACCAGGGTGGCCTTGCGGCCGATGCGGTCGCCGAAGTGGCCGAATACCGCCGAACCCACCGGCCGCGCGATGAACGCCACGGCGAACGTGGCCAGGGATTGCAGCAGCGCGGCCTGGTCACTGCTTTCCGGAAAGAACAGATGCGGGAACACCAGCACCGCGGCGGTGGCGTAGATGTAGAAGTCGAAGAACTCGATGGTCGTGCCGATCAGGCTGGCCAGCAGTACACGGCGAGGGGAATTCACGGGTGACGCGGCAGCGGTGATCGTCGACATCGGCAAGGCAGGCAATCCGGATCGTCCGATTCTGCCACGCATGACCCGGCAGGCGTGACGATGGTTTCAGCCGACACGGATGCAATCACACGCGATCCGATGTGTTCAGGGCGGTGGTGCCGCCGCTCCCTTCGGGGCGCGGCCCGCTGCTACAGCTGGATCCAGGTGGCCTTGATCTCGCTGTACTTGTCGAAGGCATGCAGTGATCTGTCGCGCCCATTGCCGGACTGCTTGTAGCCCCCGAAGGGGGCGGTCATGTCACCGCCGTCCCAGCCGTTGACCCAGACGCTGCCCGCGCGCAGCTGCAGCGCAACCCGGTGTGCCCGGCCCAGGTCCCGCGTCCACACGCCCGCCGCCAGGCCGTAGCGGCTGTCATTGGCCAGGCGCACCGCTTCGGCCTCGTCGTCGAAATCCAGCACCGCCAGCACCGGACCGAACACCTCCTCGCGCGCCAGGGCCTGTTCCGGCCGGACCTGGTCGAACACGGTCGGCTGCACGTAGCAGCCGCCTGCTTCCACCTCGGCGCGGCGTCCCCCCAGCAGCAGGCGCGCTCCGTCAGCTTCGGCCATGGCGATGTCCGCCAGTACCTTGTCCACATGCGCGGCATCGACGAGGGCACCCATCGGTGCGTCGGCCTCCAACGGGTGGCGCGGCTGCATGCGCTGGCCATGGGCGATCACCCCATGCACGAACTCCTCGCGGATCGAACGCTGCACCAGCAGCCGCGAGCCGGCGGTGCAGACTTCTCCCTGGTTGAAGAAGATGCCCTGCGCCACCCCCTTGGCCGCCCGCTCCAGGTCGGGCGCATCGGCAAACACGATATGCGGGCTCTTGCCGCCGCACTCCAGCCAGACCCGCTTCAGATTGGAGCGCCCGGCATGCTCGAGCAACTTGGCGCCGGTGGCGGTGGAGCCGGTGAAGGCCAGCACGTCGACATCCCTGTGCAGCGCCAGCGGCTCGCCCACGCGGGCACCATCGCCCGGCAGAACGTTGAGCACGCCATCAGGCAGACCGGCCTCGCTGGCCAGCGCTGCCAGCCGCAACGCCGTCAGCGGCGAGCGTTCGGAGGGCTTGAGGATCACCGAATTGCCCATGGCCAGCGCCGGCGCGATCTTCCAGCAGGCCATCAGCAACGGGAAGTTCCACGGCACGATGGCGCCGACCACACCCGCAGGCTCACGCGTGACCAGGCCCAGCTCCTGGGGGCCGGTCGGTGCGATCTCTCCGTACAGCTTGTCCACCGCCTCTGCGGTCCAGGCCAGGCAACGCACCACGCCCGGCAGGTCGATGCGCCGTGCATCGCGCACCGGCTTGCCCATGTCCAGCGTTTCCAGCAGGGCCAGTTCGTCGGCATGCGCTTCCACCAGCGCCGCCAATGCCAACAGCACGCGCTTGCGTTGCGCAGGGCTCACCTGCGACCAGTGGCCGGCCTCGAAGGCGCGCCGTGCCACCTGCACGGCACGCTCCACGTCCTGCGCGTCGCAGTCGGCGACGGTGCCAAGCACGCGGCCGTCGATCGGGCTGACGCAGTCGAAGCGGGCACCGCTGGCGGCATCCACGTAGCGGCCCGCGATGAAGGCCTGGCCGGGAATGGAGAGCTGGCCGGCCAGCGCCTGCCAGTGGCTGCGGTCGGGGAAATCGGCCATGACAGGATCCTGCAGTGCGTGTCGTTCCGGTTATACCGGTGCCGCCGCGACCTCGCCGTGACAGGCCATGCCCCGTGTGCACGGCGGGCATGGCCCGGGCGATGACGGCTGCGCTACAGTCCCTGCATCGGACCCGACGGAACCGGCATGAAGAACCCCGCGAGCGACGTGCACGAGCTGGCCATCCAGCGCCCCGACTCCCTGGAGGCGTACTGGATGCCCTTCACCGCCAACCGCCAGTTCAAGGGCGCGCCGCGCATGCTGGTACGGGCCGAAGGCATGCATTACGAAGACGTGGACGGGCGCCCGGTTCTCGATGGCACCGCCGGCCTGTGGTGCTGCAATGCCGGCCACGCCCGCCCGCGCATCGTCGAGGCGATTGTCGAACAGGCACGCACCCTGGATTACTCACCCGCCTTCCAGATGGGTTCGCCACCGGCATTCGCGCTGGCGCAGCGCCTGGCCGCGCTGGCTCCGGCCGGGCTCAACCACGTGTTCTTCACCAACTCGGGCTCCGAGGCGGTGGATACCGCAATGAAGATCGTGCTGGCCTATCACCGCCAGCGCGGCGAAGGCCAGCGTACCCGTTTCATCAGCCGCGAGAAGGCTTATCACGGTGTGGGCTTCGGCGGCATGGCGCTCGGCGGCCTGCCCAACAACCGCCGCCAGTTCGGCCTGCAGCTGGCGGGCGTGGACTATCTGCGGCACACCCTGGATCTGCAGCGCAATGCGTTCAGCAAGGGCCTGCCGCGCCAGGGCGCGGAACTGGCCGACGATCTCGAGCGGCTGATCGGCCTGCACGACGCGTCCACCATTGCGGCCGTGTTCGTCGAGCCCATCGCCGGTTCTGCGGGAGTGATCCTGCCTGCGCCCGGCTATCTGCAACGGCTGCGGGAGATCTGCGACCAGCATGGCATCCTGCTGGTGTTCGACGAGGTCATCACCGGTTTCGGCCGGGTCGGCATGCCGTTCGCCGCGCAGCGTTTCGGCGTCACGCCGGACCTGCTGACCTTTGCCAAGGGAGTCAGCAACGGCGCGGTTCCGCTGGGTGGCGTGCTGGCCAGCGATGCGGTGCACGCCGGCCTGATGCAGGGCCCGGCACAGGCCATCGAGCTGTTCCATGGCTATACCTATTCGGGGCACCCGCTGGCCTGCGCGGCAGCCCTGGCCACACTCGACGTCTATGCAGAGGAGCGCCTGTTCGAGCGCGCCATCGAACTGGGCGAGTACTGGCAGGAGCGGCTGCACGCCCTGCAGGGGCTCCCCAACGTGATCGACATCCGCAACTTCGGACTGGTCGGTGCGGTCGAGCTGGCCCCGCGCAAGGATGCTCCGGGCAGCCGTGGTCACGAGGTCTACCGGCGCTGTTTCCACGACGGCGGACTGCTGGTGCGCTGTACGGGCGACATCATCGCGCTGTCGCCGCCACTGATCGTGGACAAGCCCCAGATCGACCAGATCACCAGCACCCTGGGCGAGATGATCCGGGCCACCGCGTAAGCCCGGGCCGGCGACAGCAAGCAGGTACAATGGTCGGTTCCGTTCCTGCCCGTTGCCGTGCCCATGGACATCGTCGTCAAAGAAGAACTCAAGGCCTACATCGACCCGCTCACGCCCGACGAACATGAGGCGCTGGAGCGCAGCATCCTCGCCGAGGGCTGCCGCGATGCACTGGTACTGTGGGGCGATGTCCTGGTGGATGGCCATAACCGCTACGGCATCTGCCAGAAGCATGGCCTGCCGTTCAACACGGTGCAGAACAGCCGCTTCCAGAGCATGGAGGACGTGCACCTGTGGATGATCGAACAGCACCTGGGCCGCCGCAGCGTGTCCGATTTCCAGCGCGGCGTGCTGGCCCTGCGCAAGCGCGACATCCTGTCGGCACGCAAGCAGATCGAGCAGGCCCAGCTGCAACGCGAAAGCGATGGCACCGCCGCATCGGCCGACGATGCCGGTGAAGACAGCCCACCGTGGGAACCCGCGCCGAAACTCAGCCGTGCGGAACTGGCCCGCGAAGCGAAGCTGAGCACCAGCCAGGTCGGGATGATCGAACGCATTCACGCACAGGCCGCCGCCGAAGTCGTGGAAGCGGTCAAGGCCGGCGTGATCTCGATCAGCGCGGCCGCGGCCGTGGCCGACCTGCCCGAGGAAGAGCAGCGCGCGGCAGCCGCAGGCGGCAAGGACGAACTGAAGCAGGCCGCCAAGCGCGTACGCGAGTCCAAGCGCAAGCCGCGCGCGGCGAAGCCAGAACCGGCGGACATGGCGTTCGAGGAGCCCAGCGAGGACGAGATCGCCCTGCGCGATGCGGAAGTGCTGTCCGCGCTGGAGCAGTTGGGTGAGGATGCGCCGGCGCTGCGCCGACGCGTCGTCGCGCTCACTCGCGAGAACGATGCCCTGCGCACGCAGCTGGCGGCATTGCGCAGGCAGCTGGAAGCGCTGTAACGAATGGGTAGCGCTGGGCGATGCCCGGCGAGCGCAGCGGGCTCTGAAAAGCCGCCGGGCATGGCCCGGCGCTACCGATGCGCCGGCATCATCCGGTGGCGGTTAGACTGCCGCCATGACGTCCGCAATCGATCCGCGCCGCGCCCAGCTGCGACGCCTGAAAGCCATCGCCCTGGGCCTGCTGGTGTTGATGTTGGCCGGTTTTGCGGTCAGCCACTGGCAGGGCGAGCGCGGCGCCTGGGCCTGGGTATCCGCCTTCTGCGAGGCGGCAGCGGTGGGCGCGCTGGCAGACTGGTTCGCGGTGGTCGCCCTGTTCCGCAGGCCGATGGGCCTGCCGATTCCCCATACCGCCATCATTCCGCGCAGCAAGGAGCGCATCGGCGACAGCCTGGCGCTGTTCGTGCGCGATCAGTTCCTGGAACCACAGGTGCTGCTGGCCAAGCTGAAGGTGTTCGATCCGGCTGGCCGTCTCGGCAGTTGGCTGGCCGAACCGGCACGCGCACGCATGCTGGCCGACATGGCACGCGGCTGGGCGTTGCAGGCACTGGACTTCTTCGATGAACGCGCCGTGCGCCGGCAGCTGCACGCGTTCGTGGTGCAGCAGTTGCGACAGTGGAACGCGGCATCCACCGCCGGCGAGCTGCTTGCCCTGCTGACCGCCGACGGGCGCCACCAGCGTGTGCTGGACGAGGGCCTGCAGAGACTGGGACGCTGGCTGGAGCAGCCGGAAGTGAAGGAGCGCGCGTCGCAGCTGATCGTGCGCTACATCCAGCGCGAATGGCCGACGCTCTCAAGCACGGTGAACTGGGTGAAACCCATCGACGAGATCGGTGACAGCCTGGCCGAGCGGCTGGCACGCGCCGTGCTGGAGGAGCTGCAGCAGGTACTGGCAGAGCCGCAGCATCCGCTGCGGCAGGATTACGAGGCGTGGCTGGGCAACTACGTCCAGCGCCTGCGCGAAGACCCGGCGCTGGCCGAGCGCATCGAACAGCTCAAGCAGGAGATGATCGACCATCCTGCCCTGCAGGAGTACGTGCAGGGGCTCTGGGCACGCATCCACGCCAGTCTGCGCGCCGACCTGCAGCGCGAGGATTCGGCGCTGGTCGGCCACCTGCAGCGCAGCCTCGCCTCGCTGGGAAGCACCCTGCAGTCCGACCCGGCACTGCGCGATGCACTGAACCAGCATCTGCTGGAAGGCGCACAGCGCCTGACCGGGCGACTGCGCGAGGGGGTCACCACGCACATCGCACAGACGGTCAGGGGCTGGGACGAGCGCCATCTGGTCGAGCAGCTGGAACTGAGCGTCGGGCGCGATCTGCAGTTCATCCGCTTCAACGGCACGCTGGTTGGCGGCCTGATCGGCCTGCTGCTGCACGCGGCAACGGTGGTGTTCCGCTTCTGAGCGTGGGTCCGCTGACCTGCTGCGTGGGCACGGAACGACTCCTCTTTCGTCACGCAGCCTTGATTAACAGAATGCGAATGCCTATCATTTACTGATCGGTGGTGCGCTTGGCCGCACGGGCAAGGAAGACCTGTCCGGTGCCCATGTACAGCCCTGACCTCCGGCTGCCCGTCTGCGCGGGCAGCGCTGCATTGATGGGACACGCTGGGCGACGTGCGCGGGGCGCAAGGGGGCCGCAGGCGCGTTCGATCCCCTCCCCGACCGACAGGACCACCGTGGACCGCTCGCCCGCAACCGCCAGCTCCCGTGTTTTCTTCCGCAACCCGCGCTGGGGCATCCTGTCGCGCTCGCTGGCCGCGATCTTCGGTGGCTATGCGCTGGCCTCCATGACCGGCGTGTTCTGTGCCGTCGTCCTGCCGGGCGCGCGGGGCCAGACCGTGCTGACCGGCATGCTGCTGGCCATCCTGGTTGCCGCCTGTGCCGCGCTGTGGGCATTCGCCACCCGCAGTGCCCTGCGTGCGTGGATCGGCATCCTCGCCCCTGCCCTGCTGATGGCCGGCATCGCGCGGCTGATGGGAGCCTGGGCATGAAGAACGGATTCCGCCAGTCGATGGCCTGGCTGCACACCTGGACCGGCCTGCTGGTCGGCTGGCTGCTGCTGCTGATCTTCATGGCCGGTACCGCAAGCTACTACCGTGAAGAGATCAGCCGCTGGATGCGCCCGGAACTGCCGGCCAGCACCGTCAGCATCGATGTGGCCGCGCAACGCAGCGTGGACTACCTGCAGACCCATGCGGCGCAGGCCCAGACCTGGTTCGTGACCCTGCCGCAGCCGCGCAACCCGGCCATGCAGCTGTTCTGGCGCCTGCCACCCGAGCTGGCCGATCCAAGCCGTGGCCGCCGCGGTGCCTTCGGCGATGCCACGCTCGACCCGAACACCGGCGACGAACTGAACGCCCGCCAGACGCGCGGCGGAGATTTCTTCTACCGCCTGCATTTCGACCTGCACTACATCCCCGTGCTGTGGGCCCGTTACCTGGTCGGCTTCTGCGCCATGTTCATGCTGGTGGCCATCATCACCGGGGTGATCACCCACAAGAAGATCTTCAAGGACTTCTTCACTTTCCGCAAAGACAACGGCCTGCGCTCCTGGCTGGATTTCCACAATGTCAGCGCGGTGATGGCGCTGCCCTACCACGCGATGATCACCTACACGGGCATCGTCACCCTGATGATCATGTACCTGCCCTGGGGCGTGAAAGTGGCCTACCCGCAGGATGAGGACAAATTCTTCAGCGAAGCCTTCGGTGGCCTGCCTGAAGTAACCGCGCCGGCCGAAGGCCGCGCCGCGCCGCTGCCGATCGCCCGCCTGCTGGACGATGCGCGCGCCCACTGGCATGGCGCCGAAGTGGCCGGCTTCACCGTGTCCAATCCGGGCGCGCGCAACGCGGTCATCGACATCCGACAGCGTGACGGAAAGCGCCTTTCCATTGACACGCCTTCGCTGCGTTACGACATGGTGGACGGCAGGCTGCTGGAACAGACCCCGGCCTCCGGTGGTGCCACCGCCACCCGTGGCGTGCTGTATGGCCTGCACCTGGCGCGCTTCGCCGACTGGGGGCTGCGTGCGCTGTTCTTCCTGTCCGGCCTGGTCGGCTGCCTGATGGTGGCCAGTGGCGTGGTGCTGTGGGCAGTGAAGGAACGACCGAAGCACGCCAAGAGCGGGCGCACCGGCTTCGGCCTGCGCCTGGTCGATGCGTTGAACATCGGTACCGTGGCCGGCCTGCCGATCGCCTTTGCCGCCTACTTCTGGGGCAATCGGCTGCTGCCGCTGGATCTGGCCGATCGCTCCAATGCCGAAGCCAACGTGTTCTTCTATGCGTGGGGCGGCGCCCTGCTGGCCGCGTTCGTCTGGCCGAAGCGGGTGATGTGGACGTGGCAGCTGTACCTGGGCGCAGCCGCATTCGCGCTGGTTCCGGTGGTCAACGCGCTGACCACCCACGCCCATCTGGGCATTACCCTGCGCAGCGGCGACTGGGTGCTGGCGGGCTTCGACCTGTCGATGATCGCCTTCGGTGCGATGCTGGCGCTGTGCGGCTGGCGCATGCAGCGCTGGACGCCACCGCTGTCTGCGGCCGAGAAGAAAAAACGTGCCGCAGCAACCGTTGCGCCTAGGGCACCGACCGAAGCCACCGAAGTGGAGGCCAGCGCATGATGCTGCTGGCGCTGGCGCTTTCCTTCTCCGCGTTCACCGCATTGTCGCTGGCAATGGAAAGGCACCAGCACGATCTGCACGGCAAAGCCGCCGTTCCGGCACGGCGCGCCCAGTGGCGGGTGCTGGGCTGGTCGCTGCTGGCAGTCACCTTCGCCCTGTGCGTTGCCGACCATGGCTGGGCCATGGGCCCGGTGCAGTGGCTGGGCGTGATGACGGTGGGCGGCGTGACGCTGTCGTTCGGGCTGTATCCCTACCGCCCGCGGTGGATCGTGCCGCTGGCGATCACCCTGCCGTTGCTGGGCCTGGTGGTGGCGCTGGCATAGCCGGTAGCGCCGGGCCATGCCCGGCGAACCTTCAACCCAAACGCTTCAACTCCCACGCACGGTGGATGCGTGCGTTGCGCTCGAAGTCCGGACCGATGGTACGCGCAGTGATCTCACGGCACTGGGCGAACTCGGCGATCGCGTTCTCTTCCAGCTTGAAACGGCGGAAGTTGTTGGAGAAGTACAGAACGCCTGCCGGTGCCAGCCGTGCCACCGCTGCACGCAGCAGCCGCAGCTGCTCGCGCTGCACATCGAAATCATCGGCGCGGGCGGAGTTGGAGAACGTCGGCGGATCGCAGAAGATCACATCGTACTGTCCGCGGTCGGCTTCCAGCCAAGCCATCGCATCGGCCTGCACCAGAAGATGCTGGTTGCCGCCCTGACCATTCAGGGCCAGGTTGTCGTAGCACCATTGCAGGTAGGTAGCGGACAGGTCGACACTGGTGGTGCTGGCCGCGCCGGCCACGGCTGCCTGCACGCTGGCCACGCCGGTGTAGCAGAACAGGTTGAGGAAGCGCTTGCCACGCACCTGCTCGGCCATCATCCGGCGCAGCGGGCGATGGTCCAGGAACAGGCCGGTATCGAGATAATCGAACAGGTTCACCTGCAGCAGCGCATGATTCTCGCGCACCACCACGAACTCGTCGCGCTGCTCGAAACGGCCGTACTTGCTGCCGCCCTTGCCACGCTCGCGTGACTTCATCGATACCTGTTCGGGCGGCACGCCGAATACCTCACGCGCGGCGGCCAGCAGTTCGTTGCGGCGGCGGCGCACGTCGTTCTCGGGAATCGCCGCCGGTGCAGCGTATTCCTGCACGTGCAGGAAGGTACGGCGCTGTCCACCGTCCTCTTCGTAGACATCGATGGCCGCCGCGTATTCCGGCAGGTCCGCATCGTAGGCGCGGAAGCAGGTGATGTCCTCGCGCGCGCGCCAGCTCTTGAACTTCTTCAGGTTCTTGCGCAGGCGGTTGGCCACCATCTGCGCACCTTCGCTCAGCTCCCGCGGCTGTGCCGGATCACGCCCCGGCACCGCGATCGGGTCGCAGACGATCAGCGCGCATTCCAGCGCGCCATTGAACATCTGGTACTTCTTGGCCGCACGAAGACCCGTGGCGAAGGCCAGCTCGTCGTTGCCGCACAGCAGGCTGGC
Organism: Stenotrophomonas sp. TWI169; assembly: GCF_039674705.1. Classification (NCBI taxonomy): domain Bacteria; kingdom Pseudomonadati; phylum Pseudomonadota; class Gammaproteobacteria; order Lysobacterales; family Lysobacteraceae; genus Stenotrophomonas; species Stenotrophomonas sp. TWI169. Next base: position 47,490 of record NZ_JBDJOB010000017.1, read on the forward strand.
GCGCCACTGCGGCACCGCCCTCTGCAGCGCGTTGCCCAAGGCGCGGTACAGCGCCGGATCGGCGGCCAGGCGCTCGTCGTAGGGCGGGTTGCAGACCACCGCACCGATCTCCTGCTCCGGCGAGGTGAGCTCGGATACGTCGGCGCGGGTGAAGCGGATGGCGTGGGCCACGCCCGCCACTTCGGCATTCTCGCGTGCCGCTTCGATCGCCGTCGGATCGATGTCGCTGCCGTGGATCACCGGCTTCAGCGCGGCCAGGCCGGTGGCCTCGCGCTCGCGCGCTTCGCTCTGGATCGCCTTCCAGGCCACCTTGTCGAAGCCCAGCCAGCGGCTCGGCGGCAGGCTGCCGTGGCGCATCAGGCCCGGCGCGACGTCGGCCGCCATCAGCGCGCCTTCGATCAACAACGTGCCGCTGCCGCACATCGGGTCCAGCAGGCCACCACCGGCGGCATGCAGACGCGGCCACTGCGCCCGCAGCAGCAACGCGGCCGCCAGGTTCTCCTTCAGCGGTGCTTCGTGCGCGGCCCCCCGCCAGCCACGGCGGTGCAGCGGGCCGCCGCCGAGGTCGATCGACAGCGATGCACGGCCCTTGCGCAGCGACAGGTTGACGCGCACATCCGGCAGATCAGTGTTGACCGACGGCCGCTCCAGGCCCTCATCGCGCATGCGGTCGACGATGGCGTCCTTGATCCGCTGCGCGGCAAAGCGGGCGTGGGTGATCTTGTCGCCGGACACATGCGCATCCACCGCCAGGGTCATCTCCGGCTTGATGTGCTCGTGCCACGGCAGCGCACGCACGCCGTCATACAGCGCCTGCTCGTCCGGGCATTCGAACTCGTCGATCGGCCACAGTACGCGGCTGGCCAGGCGTGACCACATCACGATCCGCAGCGCCTGCTCCAGCTCGCCCTCGGCATTGACGCCGGCAATGGTGGCAGTGGCCTTGTCCAGGCCCAGGGCCGACAGTTCATCGGCAAGCAGGTATTCCAGGCCCTTGGCGCAGGAGACGAAGAATTTCACGGGATCGGTTCGCAGGTGGTCGGGCGCGGCAGGGGAGCCGCGCCAGTCGGAAAGGAGGGCCGTGGGCACGGCCGGCAGGCCCGCGCCGGGGGCGGCGGGGCTGCCATTGTAGTCAATGCGGGCCGGCGCGCCGTGCGCCCCGGCTTCACAGTTGGCGCAGCAGGCGCTCGAAGGCGTGTGCGGATGCCTCCACGTGCCGCTCCAGGCGGTGGCCATCGTCCACCAGCAGCAGCTGTGCCGAGCGCGCCTGCGCCCAGGCGATCACCCCGGCGGCAGGCACAACATCATCGTGCCAGGCCTGGACCACGGTGGTGGGGACCGCTGCGGCGTCCAGCGCCGGCATGGGCCCCATGGTGGTCGGCGGGACCATCAGGAACAGGCCCGCCACCGGTACCTGCAACGAGGCGATCGCAGAGATGTAGGCGCCCAGGCTGGAACCCGCCAGTACCAGCGGCCCTTGTGCCGCCGCATGTGCAGCGCGTTCCAGCAGGCGCTGCAGACGCCCCGGCACGTCACCGACGCGGCTCACTTCGCTCATCGCGTCCAGATCGGTGTAGTCCGGCCGCTCATGGGTCCAGCCCAGGCGTTGGGCGACCTCGGCCAGTGCCGTGACCTTGGTGGCCTCCGGCCCGCTCTCGAAGCCATGGGAGAGGATGCAGTGACCGCGGCTCATGCGCACGCTCCGCAGGCGCGCACCGACAACGAAAGAGAATGCAGGTTCATTGCGCAATGCTAGCATCGCCGCATGCCCAACCCGCTCCTGCCCGGCCTGCTGCTGCAGCCCCTGCCCTATCACGACCTTCTGCCGCTGCGCGCGCCGGACACGCTGGAGATGGTGGTGATCCACTGCACCGAGCTGCCCGACCTGGCCACGGCCCGTGCCTATGGCGAGCGGGTGCTGTACGACAGCGGGGCCGGCAACAGCGGCCATTTCTACATCGACCGCGACGGCAGCGTAGTGCAGTACGTGGCCCCTGAGCGCGTGGCCCACCACGTCCGCGGCATGAACGCACGGACGCTGGGCATCGAGCTGGTCAACAGCGGGCGCTACCCCGACTGGTTCGACAGCCGTCACCAGGCGATGGACGAGCCGTACACCGAGCCGCAGCTGCAGGCCCTGGAACAGCTGCTGCTGGCCTTGGTGGCGCGCTACCCGTCACTGCAGCGGATCGCCGGCCACGACCAGCTGGACCGGGAACAGGTGCAGGCCAGTGACGATCCGACGTTGAGCGTGGCCCGCAAGCGCGATCCGGGGCCGTTGTTTCCGTGGGCTCGGGTGCTGGCGAAGGTGCCCCTGCAATCGATCGGGTAACGGGCAGGACTGCCGCCTGAAGGGGGCAGATCCGTTCTGCGCGGGAAAACGGATCTGACCCCGGTTCTGTCTCAGGTACCGCTGGCGACCGGTCGGCTGCTGTCGCTCACCCAGCCGCTCCAGGAATCGGCATAGATGCGCGCCCCGGACAGGCCCGCCGCTTCCATCGCCAGCAGCAGATGGCACGCCGTCACGCCGGAACCGCACATCAGTACGACCTGCTGCGGATCGCGATTGCCGATGATGCCCTGCAGCTCGGCACGCAGCTCCTGCGTATCGCGCATGCGGCCATCGAGCACATTGGATGCGAACGGGCGGTTGACCGCGCCGGGCACGTGGCCGGCCACCGGATCCAGCGGTTCGACTTCGCCGCGGAAGCGCTCTCCCGCGCGGGCGTCCAGCAACCAGCCCGGCGCATGCTTGAGCCGGGCGGTGATCTCGTCGGCATTGGCGATCTGCGTGGTGTCAAAGCGCCCCGGATAGGCCGGCTGGGCCGGAACCTCGCCCGCACCGGTCGCCAGCGGCAGCCCCGCTGCCTGCCAGGCCGCAATGCCTCCATCGAGCACCGCCACCCGCGCGTGGCCCATCAGGCGCAGCAGCCACCACAGGCGCGCGGCGGCCATGCTGCCATCGCTGCCGTCGTAGACCACCACCTGGGTCTCCGGGGCGATACCCCAGCGACCCAGCCGTGCGGCGAACGCGTCGCTGTCCGGCAGCGGGTGGCGACCGTGGCCGGCACGGGTGAGGTCGGACAGATCCCGGTTGAGGTCGGCGTACACCGCACCGGGGACATGACCGGCCAGGTACTGGCCCTCGCCCGCCTGCGGATCGCCCAGCGACGCGCGCGCATCGACCACACGCACGGCGGTGCTCGCCGTTGCACGGGCGTCGACCACGCGCACGTCCTCGCCCAGTGCAGCGGCGAGGGTGGCGACATCGACCAGGGTGGTCCACGGCGGATCGATCGGCTTCATTGCACTTGCTCCAGGCGGCGACGCAGGTTGTAGAGAATGGCCGCCGTCGCCCCCCAGATCCGCTGGCCAGGCCAGCCGTACTCGAGCACATGACGGATGCGGCCACGATGGTTGATTTCGACCTGGCGCAGGTTGTCGGCCGCCATCAGGTAATCCAGTGGCACCTCGAACACCTCGGCCACTTCACTGGGCTGCGGCACGGGCACGAAATCCGGATCGACCACCGCCACCACCGGGGTGACACGGTAACCGGTGATGGTCACGAACGGATCGAGGTAGCCCAGCGGCTGCACCTGCGCAGGCGCCAGCGCGATTTCTTCCTGGCTTTCGCGCAGCGCTGCGGCCAGCGCATCGCGATCATCCGGCTCGGTACGGCCGCCGGGAAAGCCGACCTGGCCGCCGTGCTGTCGCAGGGTTTCAGTGCGACGGGTCAGGATCACCTGCGCGCCGCTGGCACGCGGCACGATGCCGGCCAACACCGCCGCTTCCACCGGCGGACCCGGCGGCAGCAGGTCGATCAGTTCACTGCGGTTCCAACCGTCACCGGCGGGCGGGGCGGCCAGCGGATGCAATGCGCGCAACAGGCGATCATGGTCGGCCAGCGAGCCGTGCAGCGATTGCTGCAGCTGCTCGCGCAGCGGCAGCACGCGATGCAGGATGTGGCTGCGTTCGCTGTCGCTCATCGACGACCACCGTGTGATCTCGTCAATGTGCCGCCGGCAACCGCGGCACAGCCGGTTGCCATCCAGCTTGCACGTTCCGATGCAGGGGCTTGCGACAACACGCGCCGGGTCTTCCGTAGTTTGCACGTTGCAACAGTAGCGCGATTGCGCTGAATTTGCGCGGGCTGAAGATGCGGCATGCGGTCCTTCGCCGCGCGCCTTCGCCGAGCATGGCCCGATGCTGCCGGCCGCGCGCGGCGCAAACAAAAACGCGCCGGTGGGATCACCGGCGCGTTGATGTTGATGCGGAGGCTTACTTGACGCTGACCAGCTTGATCTCGAACTGCACGGCCACGTTCGGCGGGAACGGGGTGCGCGGGTCGGCACCGTACGCCTGGTCCGGCGGCAGGGTGACTTCCCACTTCGAACCCGCCGGCATCTGCAGCAGGGTCTCACGCATGGCCTTCATTTCGACTTCGCTGACCTTGATCGACGGAATCTGCTGGGCCGGGCGGGCCTCGGTCGGGCGCTGACCGTACGGGAACGGACCGGCAACTTCCAGCTGCACGGTGCTGGCCTGGGTCGGCTTGGCACCCTTGCCGGCTTCGATCACGCGGTACTGGACGCCGCTCGGCAGGGACTGCACGCCGGCCTTGGCCTTGTTCGCCGCGATGAACTGATCGCTCTTGGTCTTGTTTTCGGCAGCGGCCTTTTCGTACTCGGCCTTGGCGGCCTGGGCACGACCCTGCTCGCGCTTCTGGAACGCTTCAACGGCCGGCTTCAGCTGCTCGGCGGTGATCGCCGGCTGCTTCTTGGCGTAGGCGTCCTGCAGACCCTTCACCACCGAGTTGATGTCCAGCTGCTCACCACGACCGGTCAGCTCCGCCAGGTTGTTGCCGTAGTCGTAACCGAAGTAGTAGCTCAGCTTGCCCTTTTCGGACGAGACGTCCTGGGCGAAGGCATTGCCCGTCAGGGCCAGGGCCGCGACGGCGACCGCGATAGAACGCAACTTCATCAAACAGTTCTCCAGGGGTGGTAACTCAGGGACGTTCTGCGCCGCCCTGAGGCGACGGGTTAGGATAACGGCCACAACGTGTAACCGCTACTCACCACGCAGGCTATGACCTGTCTGCGCGGGCAGAGTTCAAAATCACTCTTTTTTAACGTTCCAGGAGTTTCACCGTGGCCGATGACCTGATCGCTGTCACCGACGATGGCGCCATCCGCACCGTGACCGTCCAGCGCCCGGACAAGCTCAATGCCCTCAATGCCGCGACCCTGCAGGGTCTGGCCGATGCGTTCAGGGACGCCGCGGCCGACCCCGAGGTGCGTGTGGTGGTGCTGACCGGTGCCGGCCAGAAGGCCTTCGTCGCCGGCGCCGACATCGCCGAGATGAACACACTCAGTGCGGTTCAGGGACGTGATTTCTCCCTGCTCGGCCAAGGACTGATGCGTCAGATCGAACGCATGCCCAAGCCGGTCATCGCCCGCGTCAACGGTTTTGCCCTGGGCGGCGGCCTGGAACTGGCGCTGGCCTGCCATCTGCGCGTTGCCGCTGACTCGGCCAAGGTCGGCCAGCCGGAGATCAATCTCGGCCTGATCCCCGGCTTCGGCGGCAGCCAGCGCCTGCTGCGCCTCTGCGGCCGGGCTGCCACCCTGGAACTGTGCCTGCTGGGTGCGCCCATCGATGCCGCCCGTGCGCTCGCGCTGGGCATCGTCAACGAGGTGGTGCCGGCGGCCGATCTGGACACCCGTGTGCAGGACATCGCCCGGCAGCTGGCACGCTCGGCGCCCCTGGCGCTGCGCGCCCTGCTTGATGCGGTCCACGTCGGCGGCGAGTGCAGCCTGGAGGCGGGACTGGAGTACGAAAGCGCGCAGTTCGGCCTGCTGTTCGCCACCGAGGATATGCGCGAAGGCACCGGTGCCTTCCTGCAACGCCGTCCCCCCGCCTTCCAGAACCGTTGACCCCATGGCATCCCGACCCAACCCCGCGCTGCTGTTCGCCCGGGTCCAGGCAGACGATCTTGATGGTGCCCTGCAGGCCGGTCTGATGGACTATGTCGCCAACGAAGGCGACACACACGAGGTTCCCGGGCACCCGGAACTGCCGGAGGTGCTCAGCCAGGCGCGGCAGCAGTTGCAGCGCGCGTGGGCCGCACGTGACCGTTACCGCGCACGCGCGGTGCGCCTGGCCCGCCGCGACGCCGAACGCGATGCGCGTCGCACGCCGCGCCCGGCGCCGGACGTGAAACCTGCGCTGCCCGCCGCCGCTGCCGCCATCCTCGCCCGTGCCAAGGCACGCGCCACCGGCAAGGAGCGCTGATGGCCACCGCGAAGAAGGCCGCCCGCGCGCCAGCGCGGCGTGGCAGCAGCATGCCGCGCGCCGACGTGGTGGAAATGTTCACGCGCCTGCGCGAACTCAACCCGCATCCGAAGACCGAACTGGAATACAGCTCGCCGTTCGAACTGCTGGTGGCGGTGGCCTTGTCGGCCCAAGCCACCGATGTCGGCGTCAACAAGGCCACGCGCCGCCTGTTCCCCGTTGCCAACACGCCCGCGCAGATCCTGGCGCTGGGCGAGGACGGACTGAAGAAATACATCGCCACCATCGGCCTGTTCAACGCCAAGGCGAAAAACGTGATCGCCACCTGCGCGATCCTGCTGGAGAAACATGGCGGTGAAGTGCCACGCGATCGCGAGGCACTGGAAGCCCTGCCCGGCGTCGGCCGCAAGACCGCCAACGTCGTGCTCAACGCGGCCTTCGGCGAACCGGTGATGGCGGTGGATACGCACATCTTCCGCGTTGCGAACCGCACGGGACTGGCGCCGGGAAAGAACGTGCGCGAAGTGGAAGACAGGCTGGTGAAGGCGATTCCTGATGAATTCCTGCTCGACGCACATCACTGGTTGATTCTGCACGGACGCTACGTCTGCAAGGCACGCAAGCCGGACTGCCCGGGTTGCGTGATCGCTGATCTGTGCCGCTTCAAGGACAAGACACCGGCCCCCTGAGGCATCCCCGCAGCGCCTGCGGGTAAATGCCATCGCAGCGCAATCCCCACGTCATATCGGCCCGGCATCAATGCCGGGCCCAGTCGTGGCAAGGGTCGCGGCGGACAGACTGCGCGCGGAAACTGTCACATTTACGCAATCTTTACCTTCTAGCCTGCGCGCATCTTCCCACCTGCCTGCAAGGCTCCTCTCCATGAAACTGCATCACCAACTCCTGACGGTGGCCGTGGCCGCTGCGCTCTATGTGCCGGCTGCCCACGCTGAAGTCGCCATCGACGTGATCGGCGGTTCGGAAATCACCTTCGAAGGCCTGGTCCAGGCCGACGGCAACTGGTTCCACAACGACGTCGTGGACCTCAATGGTGGCGATGCCGGCAACGGCAAGGACAGCGAGTTCGAGCTGCGCCGCGCCGAGCTGGTGCTCAAGGGCAAGGGCCCGGGCAACGTGGAGTGGGTGCTCGGCTACGACGCCAAGGCGGACAAGTTCCTCGACACCAACGTGAAGTACAAGCTGCTGGGCAATGCCAACCATTTCATCCAGGTCGGCCAGTTCAAGCAGCCCAACAGTCTGGAAGAGCTGTCCAGCACCAAGAACAACGACTTCATCTCCAAGGCCGCGGTCACCAACACCTACGCGATCGCCCGCCGCCTGGGTGGCGCCTACAGCTACGGCCAGGACAACTGGTCGGTCACCGCCAGCGCCTTCGGCCGCGAGCTGACCCGCAACCTGGCCCATGGCAGCGGCTACGGTGCGCGTGGCACCTGGGCTCCGATCAACGAGAAGGGCCAGGTCCTGCACTTCGGCCTGAGCTACGTGGACTACGACGCCGACGCCGACACCCTGCGCGTGCGCGCACGTCCGAACGCCGACCTGGCCACCGCCCGCCTGATCGACAGCGGCAACCTGACCGACACCGACCGCGTCAGCACCGTCGGCGCCGAAGCCATGTACTTCCAGGGCCCGTTCAAGGCCCAGGCCGAGTACTACACCAGCAAGGCCAAGCGCTACGACCACGACAACTACACCAGCGACGGCTACTACATCAGCGGCCTGTGGAATGTCACCGGCGAGACCTGGAGCTACAAGGGTGGCACGCCCGGCACCGGCCTGCCGAACAACCCGGCCAGCGGCCAGTGGCAGCTTGGCGTGCGCTACGACCACATGGACCTCAACGACGGCAACCTGGCCGCGAACCCGGTCGCCGGTCGCCCGCCGATCGTCGATGGCGTGCTCGGCGGCAAGATGGATGTGTGGACCGTCGGCGCCAACTGGTACTGGCGCTCGAACTTCAAGCTGATGCTGAACTACGTGAAGGTCGACAGCAAGAAGTACAGCTCCAGCGCCCGCGGCTTCGTCAATGACGATCCGAACATCCTGGAAGCCCGCGCGCAGTTCTTCTGGTAAGAGCCCGCGTCATCGCATCACGCATCGGCAAGGGCACGACTGCGGTCGTGCCCTTGCCACGTGCGGTGACGCCTGTAACGCAGCGCGATCCCCTCATCCGATGTCACACCGGCGTCATATGACAGACCTTTCCGTGTCACGGAATGGTTATGGAATGTGCACCGATACGTTGGGCAACCGCCCTTCGACCACCCCAGGAGTCTCTCCCGTGATCCACGCCTTCAAGTCGCGCGCCGCTGTCGCCATCCTGGCCGCGTCGTCCGTGTTCGCCGCCAATGCTGCCGATGTCACCGGCGCGGGCGCCTCCTTCATCTACCCCGTGATGTCCAAGTGGTCGGCGGACTACAGAACCGCCACCGGCAAGAAGGTCAACTACCAGTCGATCGGTTCCGGCGGCGGCATTGCCCAGATCAAGGCAGCGACCGTCGATTTTGGTTCCTCCGACGCGCCGCTGAAGCCGGAAGAACTGGCTGCCGCCGGCTTGGCCCAGTTCCCGTCGGTGATCGGCGGCGTGGTGCCGGTGATCAACGTCGCCGGCGTCGCGCCGGGTGCGCTGAAGCTCGATGGCCCGACCCTGGCCAACATCTTCCTGGGCAAGATCACCACCTGGAACGATCCGGCCATCACTGCACTGAACCCGGGCCTGACCCTGCCCAGCGGCAAGATCACCATCGTGCACCGCTCCGACGGTTCGGGCACCACCTTCAACTTCGTCAACTACCTGTCCAAGGTCAGCCCGGAGTGGAAGAGCAAGGTCGGTGAAGGCACCTCGGTGCAGTGGCCGGCGGGCATCGGCGGCAAGGGCAACGAAGGCGTGGCCGCCTACGTCAAGCAGATCAAGGGTGGCATCGGCTACGTCGAGCTGTCCTATGCGCTGCAGAACAAGATGTCGTACGCGGCAATGAAGAACGCCGCGGGCAAGATCGTGCAGCCGTCGGACGCCTCGTTCTCGGCCGCCGCTGCCAGCGCCGACTGGGCCAATGCCCGTGACTTCTACCTGGTGATGACCAATGCCCCGGGTGCCGATGCGTGGCCGATCACCGCCACCAACTTCATCCTGGTCCGCAAGCAGCCGAAGAACGTCGCCGGTGCCAAGGCCACGCAGGAGTTCTTCCGCTGGATCTACAGGAACGGCGACCAGCAGGCCAAGCAGCTTGATTACGTGCCGCTGCCGGACACCCTGGTCCGCCAGATCGAGACCTACTGGACCCAGAACCTGAAGTACTGAGCAAGACCTCCCCCGCAGGAGCGGGGCCGGCGGGTCCTCTCTCCCCCGCCGGCCCCACCGGGCGCGAGATCCTCAGGATCTCGCGCTCTTCTCGTTTGTGGGGTCCGGCCTGCCGTCGCAGCGGGGCGTGGGGCTCGATCCTGCACCGGCCCCGGGGCAACCCTGCCGGTGCGCAGATCGGGCGGCCGCGGCGGTCTCCGGGGGTGTCCGCAGTGGGCGAGGCCCCTGTGAAACCCTTGTCGGAACGTGATCCAAGACACCTCTGTCATGGACGTCATACGGCTGTAACAAAAACATCATTTCATAGCCGCATCCGCCGACGCCGTCGGCTCTTCCCCGCTATGGAGTGACCATGAAACTGCACTCGGCCGGCCTCGCCGCCCTTTCCCTGGCCATTGCCCTGGGCCTGTCGGCCTGCGGTGGCGACAAGCAGGCCGCGCAGCAGCCGGCCGCCGACGGTGCCGCTGCCCCGGCTGCCGCCGGTGCGAAGGTGACCGCCGAAGTCTCCGGCGCCGGCGCGTCCTTCATCTTCCCGCTGGTGTCGAAGTGGTCGGCCGACTACAACGCCAGCACCGGCGCCAAGATCAACTACCAGTCCATCGGTTCCGGCGGCGGCATCGCCCAGATCAAGGCCGGCACGGTCGACTTCGGCTCGTCCGACAAGCCGCTGAGCAGCGAGGAGCTGGCGCAGGCCGGCCTGGCCCAGTTCCCGTCGGCCATCGGCGGCGTGGTGCCGGTCGTCAACATCGAAGGCCTGGAAGCCGGCAAGCTGCGCCTGAGCGGTGCCCTGCTGGCCGACATCTTCCTCGGCAAGGTCAAGACCTGGAACGACCCGGCGATCGTCGCTGCCAACCCTGGCGTGACCCTGCCGGACGGCAAGATCACCATCGTCCACCGTTCGGACGGTTCGGGCACCACCTTCAACTTCTCCAACTACCTGTCCAAGGTCAGCCCGGAGTGGAAGAGCAAGGTCGGCGAAGGCACTTCGGTGCAGTGGCCGGACGGTGTGGGCGGCAAGGGCAACGAAGGCGTCGCCTCGTACGTCAAGCAGATCAAGGGCTCGATCGGCTACGTCGAACTGGCCTACGCGCTGCAGAACGCCATGCCGTACACCTCGCTGCAGAATGCCGCCGGCACCTGGGTGCAGCCGAGCGCGGAGACCTTCGCCGCTGCGGCCGCCAGCGCCGACTGGGCCAGCGCCAAGGACTTCAATCTGGTCATCACCAATGCTCCGGGTGAGCAGGCGTGGCCGATCACCGCCACCAACTTCATGCTGATGCAGAAGCAGCCGAAGGATGCCAAGCGCAACCAGGACACCCTGGCCTTCTTCAAGTGGGCCTTCGAGAACGGCCAGGCCCAGGCCAACGAGCTGCACTATGTGCCGCTGCCGGCCGAACTGGTCACGCAGATCGAGGCCTACTGGGCGACCGAACTGAAGTGATGGACCCGACGGTGCCCGCCGCGTGCGGGCACCGTGTCTTCCACGCCGTGCCGCCCCGCCCCTTCCTGGCCCTGCCGTCCCCATGAATGCCATCGCCCAGCCTGTAGCCGCCCCGTCCACGCGTGACGCGCGTGATGCCCGCAACGACAAACTGTTCCGATGGGTGCTGGTCGGCACCGTCATCTTCGTCCTGATCGCCCTGGCCTGCGCGGCTCTGTCGATGCTGTGGGGCGGCCGTCATGCCCTGCAGATGCAGGGCCTGAGCTTCTTCTTCTCTTCCGACTGGAATCCGGTCGAAAACAAGTTCGGTGCGCTCGCTCCGATCTACGGCACCCTGGTCACCGCGCTGATCGCGATGGTCATCGCCGTGCCGGTCAGCTTCGGCATCGCGTTCTTCCTGACCGAAGTGGCGCCACGCTGGCTGCGGGGGCCGGTCGGCACCGCCATCGAACTGCTGGCAGGCATTCCCTCCATCATCTACGGCATGTGGGGCCTGTTCGTGCTGGTGCCGGTGATGACCGAGTACGTCACCCCGTTCCTCAACGAAACGCTGGGCGAATGGCCGGTCATCGGCCCGATCTTCCAGGGCCCGCCGCTGGGCATCGGCATGCTGACCGCCGGCTTCGTGCTGGCCATCATGGTCATCCCGTTCATCTCTTCGGTCATGCGCGAGGTGTTCCTGACCGTACCGACCCGCCTGAAGGAATCGGCCTATGCGCTGGGGTCGACCAAGTGGGAAGTGAGCTGGGACATCGTGCTGCCCTACACCCGTTCGGCGGTGATCGGCGGCGTCTTCCTCGGCCTTGGCCGCGCACTGGGCGAGACCATGGCCGTGGCCTTCGTGATCGGCAACAGCGTGCGCCTGTCGCCGTCACTGCTGGAGCCGGGCACCACCATCGCCGCCCTGATCGCCAACGACTTCGGCGAGGCCACTGAAACCTACCGCTCGGCGCTGCTGCTGCTTGGCTTCGTCCTGTTCATCGTCACCTTCGTGGTGCTCGCCATCGCCCGCCTGATGCTGATGCGCCTGGCCCGCAAGGAGGGCAACTGATGTCCACCACCGCTGACTCGCTGTACCTGCGCCGTCGCATCGGCAATGTCGTCGCCATCGCGCTGTCCTGCGCCACCGCGCTGTTCGGCCTGTTCTTCCTGGGCTGGATCCTGTTCACCCTGGCCGCGAAGGGCCTGGCCGGCATCAACCTGGACCTGTTCACCAAGATGACACCGCCGCCCATGCAGGAAGGCGGCCTGGCCAACGCCTTCTTCGGCAGCGCGGTGATGTGTGCGCTGGCGATCGGCATCGGCACCCCGCTGGGTGTCCTGGCCGGCACCTGGCTGGCCGAGTACGGCAATGCCCGCAAGGCCGGCACCGTGGTCCGCTTCGTCAACGACATCCTGCTGTCGGCCCCGTCGATCGTGCTGGGCCTGTTCGTGTACACCCTGTACGTGATGCAGACCGGCGGCCAGTTCTCCGCCTTCGCCGGCGCGCTGTCGCTGGCCTTCATCGTGCTGCCGGTGGTGGTGCGTACCACCGACGAAATGCTGCGCCTGGTGCCCTCGCAGATGCGCGAAGCGGCGCTGTCGCTGGGCATCCCGCAATGGAAGGTGATCGTGCAGGTGCTCTACCGCAGCGCCTCGGCCGGCATCATCACCGGCATCCTGCTGGCGCTGGCCCGCATCTCCGGTGAGACCGCACCGCTGCTGTTCACTGCCTTCGGCAACCAGTACTGGAACAGCAACGTGTTCCAGCCGATGGCCTCGGTGCCGGTGGTGATGAACCAGTTCGCCGGCAGCCCGTACGAATCCTGGCAGGTGCTGGCCTGGGCCGGTGCCCTGGTGCTGACCGTCTTCGTGTTGCTGGTCAGCCTCGCCGCCCGCGGCCTCCTGCTGCGCAACCGCATCTCCCATGACTGACCTTTCCGTGGAAACCACCATGAACGATCTTTCCAATGCCGTGCCGATGCAGCGCATCGCCGTGCCGGCCTCGCACGAGAACCTGCATACCCCGGCTCCGGTCAAGCTCGCTGCGCGTGGCCTGGACTTCTACTACGACAAGTTCCACGCTCTCAAGGGCATCAACCTGGAGATCCCGGAAAAGCGCGTCACCGCGCTGATCGGCCCCTCCGGTTGCGGCAAGTCGACCCTGCTGCGCATCTTCAACCGCATCTACGCGCTGTACCCGAAGCTGGAAGCACGCGGCGAAGTGCTGCTGGACGGCGAGAACATCCTGTCGCCGAAGTTCCCGATGAACCGGCTGCGCAGCAAAGTAGGCATGGTGTTCCAGAAGCCGGTGCCGTTCCCGATGACGATCTTCGAGAACGTGGCCTACGGCATCCGCCACCACGAGAAGCTGTCCAAGGGTGAGATGAGCGACCGCGTCGAGCAGGCACTGCGTCAGGGCGCGCTGTGGGACGAGGTGAAGGACAAGCTCAACCAGAGCGCGCTGGGTCTTTCCGGTGGCCAGCAGCAGCGCCTGTGCATCGCCCGCGCCGTCGCCCTGCGCCCCGACGTGCTGCTGCTGGACGAACCCACTTCGGCACTGGACCCGATCTCCACCAGCCGCATCGAGCAGCTGGTGGAAGAGCTCAAGAACGATTACACCATCGTCATCGTCACCCACAACATGCAGCAGGCCGCCCGCGTATCGGACTACACCGCCTTCATGTACCTGGGCGACCTGATCGAACATGACCGCACCGAAGTGATCTTCTCGCAGCCGTCCAAGCAGCAGACCGAGGACTACATCACCGGTCGCTTCGGCTGACCGGACCGCGGCTTCTTCACAGACAACGCCAGTCGGGCATGGCCCGGCTCTACATGACGGAACAACCATGAATCTTCCCAACGACCACATCGTCAAGAGCTACGACGAAGAGCAGCAGCGCCTGGTGGCCGAAATCGTGCGCATGGGCGAGATGGCCGTCGCCCAGCTCGAAGCATCGATGGACGTGATCGAGAAGCGCGATGAGAACGCCGCCCATCGCATCATCGCCAACGATGAGGCGATCGATGCACTGGAGCAGCAGATCAGCCACGACGTGATGCGCCTTGCGCTGCGCGGCCCGATGGCGCGCGACCTGCGCGAAATCCTTGCGGGCCTGCGCATCCCCGCCGACATCGAGCGGATCGGCGACTACGCGGCGAACGTTGCCAAGCGTTCGATCGCACTGGGCAAGGTGCCGCCGCTGCCGCAGATCCAGGGCCTGCGCGCCCTGGGCCGGCTGGCCGCACAGCAGGTGCGCCGCGCCATCGCGGCCTACCGCGACAATGATGCCGAGGCGGCGCTGGCCCTGCGCGAGGATGACGCGCGCCTGGATGCGCAGTACACCGCGCTGTTCCGCGAACTGCTGACCTACATGATGGAAGATCCGCGCAACATCACGCCGTGCACCCACCTGCTGTTCATGGCCAAGAATCTGGAACGCGTGGGCGACCACGCCACCAACATCGCCGAGAACGTCTGGTTCCTCGTGCATGGAGAGCAGCCGCTGCCGCCGCGCGAGAAGCGCGACGAAACCTCCAGCACCGGTCAGCCCTGACGCTGCACTGCAACACCGGAGTCGACTCCAGAGTGGCCGCTGTCCGCGCGACAGCGGCCTTTCTTTTTGGGCCTTCCAGCATTTCCAAAGGCGCCGCGCCTGCCTGGCAAGGCCCCGCCCCCTGACTGCGCGGAAAATCTCACGAAAATTTGAGTTCTCTGCGAGGATTCGTTGAGTAGGATCGGCGCACGATCGCTTCCACCGGCACCCCTGCCGGCCACCCGGGCACCCGCCCACACCACCCAGGAGCACAACCGATGAGCAGTACCAACAAGACCCTGTCCCTGCTGACCGCTACCGCCCTTGTCGCCGGCCTGGGCATGACGGCCAGCGCTTCGGCTCTGAGCATGAGCGATCTGGCGCAGGGCTATCTGGTGGCCGGCCAGGCCGCCAAGGCCACCGATGCCAAGGCTGCCGACGCGCGTACCGGCGACGCCGCCAAGCATGCCGAAGGCAAGTGCGGCGCCGATGGCAAGAGCGCCGAAGGCAAGTGTGGTGGCGACAAGGGCAAGGCCGCCGCCGGCAACGATGCAAAGGCCAAGAGCACCGGCGACAAGAAGGCGGCCGAAGGCAAGTGCGGCGAAGGCAAGTGCGGTGGCAAGCACTGACGTCCGCGCCAGCGCTGTCCACCGGCGGTCGCCGCTTCCCGCGGCGGCCGCCGGGTTGGGCCTGCGCCGCGCGCTGCTGCAGGCGCTGCGCGAGGCACCGGCCGGCGACTTCGACTTCCTCGAATGTGCGCCGGAAAACTGGATCCACGTAGGCGGACCGGCAGGCGATGCACTGGCCGAACTGGCGGCGCGGCATCCGCTGAGCTGCCACGGCCTGTCGCTGTCGCTGGGCGGCAGTGCACCGCTGGACACGCAGCTGCTGGCACAGGTTGGCCGGTTCCTGGACGAGCACCGCGTGCCGCTCTACAGCGAGCACCTGAGCTACTGCAGCGACGACGGCCATCTGTACGACCTGCTGCCGATTCCGTTCACCGATGAAGCCGTGCGCCATACCGCCACGCGCATTGCCCGTGTGCAGGACCTGCTCGGCCGGCGCATCGCGGTGGAGAACGTGTCCTACTACCTGGCACCGGAACCGTCCATGGACGAACTGTCCTTCACCAACGCGGTGCTTGCCGAAGCGGACTGCGACCTGCTGCTGGACGTCAACAACGTCTACGTCAACGCCTGCAACCATGGCTACGACGCCGACACGTTCATCGCCGGCCTGCCGGCACAGCGCATCGTCTGCCTGCACGTGGCCGGGCACCTGGATGAAGCGCCGGACCTGAAGATCGACACCCATGGCAGCGCCGTGATCGATCCGGTCTGGGAGCTGCTTGCACGTACCTATGCGCGCATCGGCCCCCGCCCCACCCTGCTCGAACGCGACTTCAACTTCCCCCCATACGCCGAGCTCCAGAGCGAGCTGCAGACCATCCGCCGCCTGCAGGCCGACCCAGCCGGAGGCAGCACGCATGGCTGAAGCGCCGGAACGGCTGCGTGCGCAGCAGCACGCGTTCACCGCCCATCTGCGCGACCCGGACACCGTGGCCGCGCCGGCCGGCATGGAGCCGCAACGCGTAGCGGTGTACCAGCGCCTGCTGTTCAACAACCTGCTGGGTCTGTTGAGCAACGGGTTCCCGGTCTGCGTGCGCCTGCTCGGTGAACCGGGCTGGAGTGCCCTGGTGCGCAGCTACTTCGCGACGCATCGCTGCCGCAGTCCGCTGTTCACCGAACTGGCTGCCGAGTTCGTGCAGTGGCTGCAGGCACAGCCGCAGCTTCCGCATCCGGCGCTGGCCGAGCTGGCCCACTACGAGTGGGTGGAAACGGCGTTGTACCAGTTGCAGGCCGAGCCGCTGCCGGTGGCCGGCGCGATCGATCCGCGGGTGGTCGCCCTGCAGCGTTCGCCGCTGGCCTGGCCCTTGCTGTATCAATGGCCGGTCCACCGGCTTGGCGCGGACGATGCGCCGCGCACGGCTCCGGCCGAGCCGACCGGCCTGCTGGTCCGGCGCGATGCTGACGGTGAGGTGCGTTTCGCCAGCCTCAGCCCACTGGCGGTGCATCTGCTGGCCCGCATCGGCGAGCAGCCCGGCGCCGATGGCAACACCTACCTGCGGCAGCTGGCACTGGCACACGGGCTGGAGGAGCACGCGTTGGACGAGGCCGGTGCCGCCCTGCTGCAACAGTTCCTGCAAGCCGGCGTGATCGGCCCGATCACGCCGCCGCCCTGACGCCCCACTCCCGGAGATTCCCGATGAACTACCCGATCCTGGCCACCGCGCGTGGCCAGCTGGACCGTCTCGCCCCCTGGTTGGCCCCGCTGGGCCTGCGCGTACTGCTGGCCTGGGAGTACTTCGAATCCGGCCTCGAGAAACTGCACGGCCAGAACTGGTTCGCCGACCTGCAGCAGGCCTTTCCGTTTCCATTCGACCACTTGCCGGCCGCGCTGAACTGGCAACTGGCCACTTGGTTCGAACTGCTGGGTGCCGCCTGCCTGCTAGTCGGTTTCGGCACCCGCTTTGCCGCTGCCAGCCTGCTGGTGCTGACCGTGGTGGCGACCCATGCGGTGCACTGGCCGATGGAATGGCACTCGCTGGGCGACCTCGCCATGGGGTATGCAATCAGCGACCAAGGCTTCGGCAACTTCAAACTGCCCGTACTGTTCATGGCGATGCTGCTGCCGTTGCTGTTCGCTGGCGCCGGCAGGCTGAGCGTCGATGCACTGCTGGCCCGGCATGGCGCTGGCGGGGGCACCTGGGCGGGAGCCGGTCCGCGATGCCGCTGATTGGCGCGCCGCCCGCAACGCCCCATCCGGCTGCGCGCACCGGGCGCTCAGGAACGCTCTGCTAGAATCCACGCATGACCGACCCCACCCCCGCACCTGACGTCGCCCCCGTTTCCGCAGTACCGCAGGCGCAGCGTGCGATGTCACAACGCTTCCGTGGCTTCCTGCCGGTGGTGGTGGACGTGGAGACCGGCGGCTTCGACGCCCAGCGCAACGCGCTGCTGGAGATCGCGGCGGTGCCGATCGAGATGGACGAGAACGGCCTGCTCTTCCCCGGGCAGACCGCCAGCGCGCATGTCGTGCCGGCCGAAGGGCTGGAAATCGATCCGAAGTCGCTGGAAGTCACCGGCATCATCCTGGATCACCCGTTCCGTCTGGCCAAGGAAGAGCGCGCCGCGCTGGACCATATCTTCACCCCGGTTCGCGCCGCGATGAAGAAGTACGGCTGTCAGCGCGCAATCCTGGTCGGCCACAACGCGCATTTCGACCTCGGTTTCGTCAATGCCGCCGTCGCCCGGACCGGGCACAAGCGCAATCCGTTCCACCCCTTCAGCGTATTCGACACGGTGACGCTGGCCGGCATCGCATACGGGCAGACGGTGCTGGCACGTGCTGCCAATGCGGCGGGACTGGGCTGGGATGCCAACGAAGCGCATAGCGCGGTGTACGACACCGAGCAGACGGCACGGCTGTTCTGCACGATCGCCAACGCCTGGCCGCGGTAACCGTCAGCGCCCCTCTGGCCGCGCAGGCGTGGGTGCCGACCGTGGGCCGGCACCGCCGGCGCGTCAACCGATGCTCGTGCGATCCCGCCCGTCACTCTTGGCACGGTAGAGCGCGCGGTCGGCGCGCTGGTACAGCAGGGCCGGGGTGCGGTCTTCAGCCTCCAGTTCGACCAGTCCCGCACTGAAGGTCACCCTCAGCCCATCCACGCCCGCCCAGTCCGGGTGGTCATGGAACAGCCCCCGCAACCGCGCGCACAGCTGCGCGGCTTCCTCCAGCCGGGTGTCGTTGAGCAGCAGCGCGAATTCTTCGCCGCCCGTGCGCGCAGGCAGGTCCGAGTCACGACAGGCCGTGGCGATCACCCGCGCCACCTCGACCAGTACCGCATCACCGGTACTGTGGCTGTAGCGATCGTTGACAGCCTTGAAGTGATCGATATCCAGCACCACCAGGCATAGCGGGTGGCCGCTGCGCTGCGATCGTGCGAAGTCACGCGCCAGGGTTTCATCGAAGCCGCGGCGGTTGGCCAATCCGGTCAGCGCATCCTCCCGCGCCTGGCGCTCGAACGCTTCGGCCTGCCGTGCGAGGCGTTCGGCCAGCTCGGTCTTCTCCTGGTTCACCGCCTGCAGATGGACGGTCTGGGCCTGCAGGTCGAAGGTGGCCTCGTCCACGCGGCGAGCCAGACGCAGGTTGCTGGCCTTCAGCTGCTGCAGCAGGAAGCGGTACAGCGCCACCAGCCCGGCCAGCAGCAGGATGCCGCCCAGCGCCTGCACGCTGCGCCGTTGCCACCAGAACGGCTCCACGCTGAAGCTCCATACGGCTTCCTGCTGGCCCCAGGCGCCACTCGGGTGCGCGGCGGCCACGTGCAGCGTGTAATCGCCCGGTGGCAGGCCAACGAACTCCACGCTGCGCTGTGGACCGCGCTCGACCCAGCCGCTGTCCAGTCCATCCAGGCGCGTGCGGTAGCGGATCCGGTCCGACATCAGGTAGCTCAGGCCGACATAGCTCACCGCGAGGCGACGACCACCGGGAATCAGATTGCGTTCGGCGCCCTCCCAGTGCACCGGCGCGCCGTCCACCTGCACGTTCTCGATCGCCGCTGGCGGTGCCCGCCGTTCGCGGAAGCGCTGCAGGCGCTGCGGATCGACCGTACTCAGGCCCCCCGCGGTGACCACCCAGAAGGTGCCATCCTGGCGCAGGATCGCCGAGGGGCCGGAGCTGCCGTTGGCCTGTGCATTGGCCATGCCGTCGATCTCGTTGTAGCGCTCCACGCTCACCCGCGGCGCGCGGCCGTCGGCCACGGCATTGAGAGTCGCCATGTCGGTGCGCAGCACGCCACGGTTGCTGCTGATCCATACGTTGCCCAGCCGGTCGGGCACCAGCTGGAACACCGCGTCGACCGGCATGCCCTGCTCCAGGCCGACGCGGGCCAGCCGCCCGCCCTGCCAGCGGTACAGGCCACGATCACTGCTGATCCACATCGCGTCACCCAGCTGGTGGAAGCCGAACACACTGCGTCCGCCCCCCAGCGGCGCCAGATCGATCGCCTGCACACGGTTGCCGCGCAGCACGCGGATGCCCTCGATCGTGCCGATCCACAGGTTGCCCTGGTGATCGTGTTCCAGCGCTGTGATCAGCCCGGTCGGCATGCCCGCCACCGGCGACACCTGCACCCGGTCGCCGTCGATGCGCACCACTCCCTTCTGCGTTCCGGCCCAGACCGCCCCGCTCGAATCCACGCTGATCGCGCGGATGTTGCCACCCGGCATGCCATCGTCGGCGGCGTAGTTGTGGCGCAGGCGGCCGTCCCGGGACAGGCGGTAGACGCCGTCACCGAAGGTTCCCACCCAGAGATCGCCGTCCGGCCCCTGCGCCAGGCTCAGCACCGACGGCGCCTTGCCACCGCGGTTGTGCAGCGGCATGGCCTGGAAACGGCCATCGGCATTCTGTCGATCCAGGCCACTGGCACTGCCCACCCACAGCTGGCGGTCACGATCTTCCAGCACGGTGCGCACGTAATCGCCGCTGAGCCCATCGCGCTCGGTGTAGCTGCTGAACAGGGTCTCGCGCAGGCGGTAGAGGCCGCCGTTGGCCCCCACCCAGATGCTGCCCTCGTCATCCTCGCGCAGGCTCACCACGCGCCCGCCCGGCAGGCTCAGGCCCGCAGGCAGCCGCTCCAGTCCATGCGAGGAAATCCGCAGCAGCCCCTGGTTCTCGGTGCCCAGCCAGAGATCACCGTGGCGGTCCTGCAGCATCGAGGTCAGGTGCAGCTGGCCCGGCAGCCGGTGCACCAGCACCAGCCGGTCATCCTCGACCCGGTACAGGCGCTCGCCCGCCACGATCCACAGCGCACCGTCCGGCGCCCGGTACGGCCAGGACAGGCCACTGCCCGCGCCCAGCCCCCAGGCGGCGGGCGCGCGCTTCAGCACGCCATCGTTGTCACGCAGTACCAGGCCATCGAGCGTGCCGACCCAGACCCGATCCTGCGCATCCACCACCAGTTTGGTGAAGCTCATCGCCATCGGCAGATCGGCAGCCGGCGCCTGATAGACAAGGCCTTTGTCCGGCGCGAGATAACCCAGGCCCTTGCCTTCGTAGAGCAGCCACAGGCGCCCCTGGCTGTCCATCTGCATCGACTGGATCAGTACCTGCGGGGTATCCGGCTGGTGCTCCCACACACGCCACTGGCCATCACTGCCACGTCGGCTGACATTGCCGCGCGAGTCGCTGATCCACAGCCCGCCCTGACGGTCGACGAACAACGCGCCGATGCCGTTGTCGCGCAGCCCGGGCCGCGTGCTGCGGTCGTACACGGTGAAATCCAGGCCGTTGTAGCGCACCAGGCCTTCCCAGGTGGCAAACCAGAGATGGCCTTCCGGCGTCTGCGCGATGTCGCGCAGCGAGTTGTGCGGCAGGCCGTTGCGCGAGGTCCACACATCGATGGCGTAGTCGCGCAGCGGCGGTGCACCGCTCTGTGCATGCAACGGCAATGCAGCAGCCAGCAGCAGCCACAGAAGGCTGTGTCGCAGCACCGCCCTCCAGTCCCACGCGTGACGCTCCACCCAGCGCCCGTCGTCCCCCTGCCCGCCCATCACCGCAGCAGTGGCGGCCGGGTACTGCGGCCAGGCGGGGCGGCAGGTGGAAATGCCCAGGCAGCGCGGGGCGGCGTGCCGACGGGAACAGGCTGGCTCATCGGGGGGCGTCTGGGGAGATGCGCGAATGATAGGGCAAACGCCAGCCCGCCGCGCCTGCCCAGCCGTGCCCCCCCTCCCCCGGGCAGCAACGGCGGGCTTTCTGGCTCACCCGTGCAGGCGGTACGGATTTCTGGCGGAAGGGCGTGGTCCGGCACACCTTCCCGAGCCCAGGCGGTGACCACAGGCAGGACCAGAAGACCCCTCGCCTGGCGCCTCTGCGGAGGGACAGCTACGTCCTGTCGCCAGCACGACGCCTGTAATGGGCCACCAGATCCGCCGGGTAGTACTCGTGGTCGCGGAAGCCCGCATCGTCGATGTCGAACAGCATTACGACCAGCGCGGCCTCGAAGGCCCAGTAGCCCATGTAGCCGCTGTCGTCGTCACGGTGATTCCCGTGCCAGTACACGTTGCGGCTGCCTGCATACCAGCCGTCCAGGAATTTCTTTACGAGCCCGGGCCGGTCCGAGGGTGAGGCGATTGCTTCCATGAGTGGGAGGTAGTGGCGATACAGCACCTGAGTCGAAACGGGTCGGCCCGCATCCCCCATTGCAACTGCGATCGCGTCGAAGAGTTCGTCTTTTCCGGCGTTCCGCAGCAGCGTCAAACTTCGTTCAATGTACCCTCGCCCCAAGTCCAGCGAGAGCGCGAAGGCCAACCACCACAACCATTGCACGAAGTGATCTTGCCGGATGTCCTCGAACTGGAAGCGGTAGCTTCTCTCACCTGTTTCCAGCAGATCGCAGAATTCACTCATCTTCTCGCGCACTGCAAGGAGCGACCTCACCTCACCCTTGATTGATTCGATGTCATCACCGCGGGAGTATCGCATTACCACCACTCCCAACACTGAATCGAAAAGCCTTGAGGCAGCAAGAACACGCCCTTTGCGCGGCAATTCATCCCCCACGATTCTCGATTCCTTTCGATGAATGGAGGCTCCCGCATGCTCGATCCAGCGATCAAAGTAGCTTCTTGTCTTGCGCGAATCGCGCATTTTCATTATTGAATCAAACCCCCACTTGATTCTGAAACTGGCATCAGTCGATTCTGACAGCCCCTACCGCTCCATGTTCGGCTACACCCCGGGGAATGCCGCGCTCAGCCGGCGTGCCCCGATGCACCTTGCCGACGGCCCCTGCTGACCACACCGGACCATCTCGTGCTTGAGCCGCCTGACCATCGGGCTCATGCGCCGGATTGACGCCTGTAATAGGCCACCAGATCGGCCGGGTAGTACTCGTGGTCGCGGAAGCTCGAATCGTCGATATCGAACAGCATCACGACCAGCGCGGCCTCAAAGGCCCAGTAGCCCATGTAGCCGCTGTCGTCGTCACGGTGATTCCCGTGCCAATAGAGGTTGCGGCTGCCCGCATACCAGCCATCCAGGAACTTCTTTACGAGCCCCGGTCGGTCCTGGATCGATGCGACGGCCTTTGCTAGCGGAAGGTACTGGCGATACAGCACGTGATTGGCAGCGGGTCGGCCTGTGTCTCCCAATGCAATCGCAACTCTGTCGAAAAGCTCGTCTTCCCCGGCGTGCTTCATCAAGCCAAGTGCACTTCGCACATAAGAGCCCTCCATACCCGCGGCAACCGAGAATGCCAACCACCAGAGGTACTTTGTGTACCTGTCCGGCCGAAGATCCTCCCACACTGCACGAATCATCTGATCCTGTGCGCCCAAGGCATCGGCGCACAGATCAACGCGCCGCCTTGCAAGCAGCAATTCTTCCAGCCCCCCCAGTACTTCAACCAGATCGTCGCCACGCGAGTAGCGCATGACTATTATCTGAAGGAGCAGGGAAAACACGGAACTCGATGCATTGGCGCGTCCGACGTCGGTATACCTGTGTGAATCAATACGATCAACGACCTCTGCAACCTCATCCAGCCGGAACTCGATGATTCCAGAGAAATATGCCTTGGATTTCCTGCTATCGCGCATCATCGGTCCAGTTCAACTGGCGTCAGGCCCTTGTCCAGCATCGCCTGATGCGCCCTCGCCTCACCGAACGCGGCACCTGCGGCGCGCGTGCGCGGCCCTCGCCATCCATGTGGCCGCTGGGCACTCGGTATCGGGTAGGGTCGCCGTAGTGGCGATGCAGCACCACCTCACCTCCGGCGACCGCGTCGCGGGCGACGAAGCCGCTGGCTGATCACATCGCCGCCGCGCTCGATTCGTCCCCGCACCCGGTGCAAGCATCTGAGCCGCCTGACCATCAGATACCTGCGCCAGCACGACGCCTGTAATAAGCCACCAGATCGGCCGGGTAGTACTCGTGGTCGCGGAAGCTCGCATCGTCGATGTCGAACAGCATCACGACCAGCGCGGCCTCGAAGGCCCAGTAGCCCATGTAGCCGCTGTCGTCGTCACGGTGATTCCCGTGCCAGTACACGTTGCGGCTGCCTGCATACCAGCCGTCCAGGAATTTCTTTACGAGCCCGGGCCGGTCCGAGGGTGAGGCGATTGCTTCCATGAGCGGGAGGTACTGGCGATACAGCACCTGCCTCCCCGGAACTCTTCCGTCTTCAACCAGCAGTATCGCGATTTCGTCAAAGAGTCGATCCTTTCCCGCATTCCCAATCAGCGTTAGGGCCTTCGCAAGGTAGGTCGAACCCATACCGGCGCTGACCGCGATCGCCAGCCACCAGAGGTGATCGACGTAGTGATCTTCACGAAGATCCTCGAACTGTGCACGATAGTTCTGGTCCTCCAAAGGCAATTGATCACACTGATGCAGAAGCTGCGCACGCGAAACAAGCAGCTGGTTCAGCTCATCATGAAGCAAAACAATAGCGTCGCCCCTTGAGAATCGCATGACCAGCCGACGAAGGATGCGACCGGACACATCCGACGCGCCGAGAACACATCCCTTGGGAGGATAGGCTCGAGTCGCGATTGAATGATCAATACGCGCCACCTCCACGGAGTCATAATCGATCCAATCCGTGAAGTACGGCTCCAGCATCCGGGTGTCACGCTGCGCACTCATGCGCCATCGCCCCACGGGCCGATCAAAGAACCAGTGTCGCCGATTTTTTTCATCACTAATGTTCCATCTTCCGCTGACCTGACAAGAACCTTCTCTACACGTCCTTGCCTCATCGCTTCTCTGATCGAGTCAGCCTTCCGGCCTCCCACCTTGTTGTCCAATCGCTTCCTCACCCACTCATCATCCATCTGCCGCGTACCGTCCCTGTACGGTCCACCCAACCGGCCCGTGTTGTACTTCGCTTCGGTGATCACAAAGTCGGGCGGCGGATCCGGGTGGCTGTAGACCCCATCGATGCCATTCTCTCCCGGACGATACACGCCATCGGTCTTTCCCACTGGCGTCAGGCCCTTGTCCAGCATCGCTTGATGCGCCCTCGCCTCACCGAACGCGGCACCTGCGGCGCGCGTGCGCGGCAGTCGGGTTTCCACCACCCCATCGGCATCCGGCGCCCGGCTTTCCGTGTGCCGACGCTTGCGCAAGCGCAATGCCCGCGCCAATGCGGTGAACGCCTCGCCCAGCTCGTCCAGCAGCGCTGCCAGACGCTGCCCCAACCGCCCGATCCGGGCCGCCCAGGTTGCGCCGCCATAGGCGGTTCCGGCCGTGCCTGCGCTGAACGCGCCCAGCAGCACGCTGATCACGACATCGAGCGCAAACTGGCTGCCGTAGCGCTGGGTCAGCTCCTGCAGCTCGTCTGGCGGCACCGCCTTCGCCCAGTCCGCGGGGAACGCCGCCAACAGCTGCCAGGTCGGGCCGTCGTCGAACAGCAGGATCAGCTGCTCCTTGATCGCACTGGCCTTGTCCAGCACCTGCTCGCCTGCTGCACGATGCCCCGCGATGCGTGCATCCAGCCCGTCCCAGTCGCCCGTCAGCAGCAGTCCGCTCAGTTCGCGCAGTTCCGCATCGGCCTTGAAGCGCAGCACCGCCAGCCGCCACACCGCTTCCACGCTGCCGCTGGCCCAGTCCCATGTGCCTCTGGCCTGGCCTTCGATGCGATTCAGTTCCATCAGGAAGGCCTGATGCGCAGCGCTGGCACTGTTCCATTGCCGCCAGTCCGCAGCAAAATCCTGCCGGGTCTGCTGCACGATGCGCTGCAGGGCCGCGCGAAGGCGTTCGCGGCAGGCCTCGATCTCAGCCGAGTCGGTGCTGTCGGCCTCGTGCTGGTAGATCACCTGCACCGGCCCCACGCTTACCTGCGGCAGGCGTGCACGACCTTCGTCATCGAGATGGCCGCTGAGCACGCGGCCATCGGACAGGGTCGCCCGGTAACTGACACCGCGCGCGGGCGTGCAGTCCAGGTCGCCGTAGTGGCAATGCAGCACGACCTCGCGCGTAGCGACCGCATCGCGGGCAACGAAACCGCTGGGCGGCGGCGTGGCGTTCCACAGGTTCACTGCTGCCGGCGCGGCCGGCGCCGCGGAGACCGACGCACCGCCACCGCCACCGCCGTCAACCACGTACACCAGCGACTGAGCGCCTCCGAGCAGCCTGCAGCCACAGGCCAGCGAATCGCCTTCGCGCGCGATCGGCTTGCCGTCGAGGATCAGCGTCGGGTCACCGGTGACGATCTCGAACGCGCCGCCATGCTTCGGGCACGTTGCCTTGTCGCCCACGCAGGCGACGGCCTTGCCTTCGATATCCGTATTCGACGATCCGGTCAGCACCCGCCCGCCGCCCGTGGTGGCGTCGCCCACCACGATCCACATCCGTGCCATCTGCCATCCGCAAGGAACTTCGATGGCTTCAGGTGACCGGCCGCACGCAGCGCAGGCAATTCAACGCTGACGCAATTGCCTCGACTGCCTGTAAAACGCCTTGCAGCGCAGGCAATTACCGTGGGTGACGCATTCGCCCTATCGTGCTGCAGGCAGGGCTATCGCGTCAGTTTTGCGTGGGGCCTGCCGGAACGCAGCCCCCACCGCGTCTGCTCAGCCTGCCCGACCCGGCGCCACCACCTGTGCACTGGCCGGCCATTGCACCACGGCTTCCAGTCCGCCCTCGGCACGGTTGCGCAGCCACAGCCGCGCGCCGTCCTTCTCGGCCAGAGCGCGCGCAATGGTCAGGCCCAGCCCGGCCCCACCGGTTTCGCGCGAACGCGAGGTCTCCACCCGCACGAACGGGTCGAACACGGCCTCCAGCTGGTCGTCGGCCAGGCCGGGGCCATCATCGGCCACCACCACGGTGATGCTGCCGCCGCCCCGCTCGATGCGCACCCGCACGCGCTGGCCGTACATCACCGCGTTGTCCACCAGGTTCGAGAACAGGCGGTGCATCGCCAGTGGCCGCAGCATCAGCACCGCATCGCTCCTGCCCTCGAAGACGACATCGGCCCCACCTTCTGCGGTGTCCTCGACGATGCTCTCCAGCAGCGAATCCAGGTCCAGTGCAGCGCGCTGCTCGGCGCTCTCGGCACTTCGGGCCAGTTCCAGGCCTTCGCGGACCAGTGCCTGCATCGCAGCCAGATCGCCGATCAGGCGCTCGCGCAGTGCCTCATCGGTCACGTTCTCCAGCCGCAGGCGCAGGCGGGTCAGCGGTGTCTGCAGATCGTGGGTGATCGCCGCCAGCATCTGCGTACGCTCGGCCAGGTGGCGCTGCAGGCGGTGCTGCATGGCATTGAAGGCCTCGGCGGCGCGCTGTACTTCACGCGGGCCGCGCAGCGGCAGCGGATCGCGCTGCAGGTCGTCGCCAAGATCCTCGGCGGCGGCGGCCAGCTCCTGCAGCGGTGCGCTGGCCATGCGGGCCACGATGTAGGCCAGTACCGCGATGGCCAGCACAAGCAGAGTCAGGAACAGCGGGTCCACGGCCAGGATGCCGTTGTGGGCCACCGCAGGGGAATCCAGTGCCAGCTTCAGCAACGTACCGTCGTTGAGGGTGACGTCCACCGCGCGGCATTTGGGCGGGATGAACGCCGGATCGCGCTCGCGAGGATGCTTGCGGTAGCCGGGCGGCGGCGGTGGCAGCAGTTCCTGCAGCCTGGGAATGCAGGAGCGGAACGAAGTGAAGTGCACCTGCGCCCGCGCGACCGGGCCCGGGCGGTCCTCCAGCACTTCCATCAGCGCAGCATCGGCACGTCCCACGCGCGCACCGGACTGCAGCGCGCGCACGCTCGGCCCGCCCACTTCCAGCAGGCGCTCGCGCAGCTCGGGATTGCCGTCGAGCAGATTGACGTAGCCCTGCAGGCGATCGGCGATGCGGTTGAGGTTCTGCCGCTCGAACTCCTGCTGCCGCTTGGAGGTGGCCAGCATGGTCGCGCCGATCGCCGCCACCGACATGCCCAGCAGCAGGATCACGAACAGCCGCCCGACCATCGAGGACAGAAAGTGGCGCAGGCGATTCATCGCGGCTTATTCCAGGTTGACGGCCGAGGCGAGGACATAGCCTTCGTTGCGCACGGTCTTGATCAGCCCATCGGGACCGCCATCGTCACCCAGCTTGTTGCGCAGGCGGCTGACCTGCAGGTCGATCGCGCGATCCTGCGCCTCATAGTTACGGCCGCTGCTGAGCGCGACCAGCTGCTCGCGCGACAGGACCTTGTTGGCATGTGCGATGAATACCCGCAGCAAGCGGAACTCCGCGCCGGACAGCACCACCACGCGCCCATCCGGATCGACCAGATGGCGGTGCTCCAGATCGAACACCCAGCGCGAGAATCGTGCACGGCGCACCGCCAGTGGCTCCAGATTGGCCGGCAGGGCTTCGGTACGGCGCAGCACGTTGCGGATGCGCGCCAGCAGCTCGCGCGGCTCGAACGGCTTGGCCAGATAGTCATCGGCGCCCATTTCCAGGCCCAGCACGCGATCGATCGGTTCCGCGCGGGCGGTCAGCATGATCACCGGCGTGTTCGAGCGAGCGCGCAGGTCACGGCACAGGGTCAGGCCATCCTCGCGCGGCAGGTTGAGGTCGAGCACGATCAGGTCCACGTGTTCGCGCTCCAGCAGCTGGCGCATGCTGGTGCCGTCGGCCGCCGTGCTGACCTGGTAGCCGGCGCGGCCGAGCTGTTCGGCCAGCAGGGTGCGGATGTCGTTGTCGTCGTCGACGATCAGCAGTCGATGCATCGGGTTTTCAGTCTCCATGTCGCGGATCATCCCGTGTCGGGAGCTGAACCGCATCCTGGCCAATGCGTACCACTGTATCCACCCGCGGGCCGGATACCTGTCGATACGCGCTTTCGCCGACAGTGTTACACACAGACACACCCTGAGGATTGAGCGGTTGATCGCCCGGTCTTCACAATGCCCACCATCGCCGCCATCGCGGCACCGAGAGTGAAGCCACCACGTGATCCGCCGCCTGTTGCCCGCAACCCGCCGGGGCCGCCTGATGCTGGCCGCCCTGCTCGTCCTGATCGCTGCCGTGGCCGCCTGGTGGCTGCTGCGCAGGCCGGCCGCGCCGGCCCTGGCCACCACCCCCGTAGGCCGTGGCGACATCGAACAGACCGTCGAGGCGACCGGCGTGATCGACGCCTACAAGCTGGTCAGCGTAGGTGCGCAGGCCTCCGGCCAGATCAAATCGCTGAAGGTGCAGCTGGGCGATACGGTGAAGGAAGGCGACCTGATCGCCGAGATCGACGCCACCACCCAGCAGAACCAGGTGCTCAACGCACAGGCCTCGCTGGACCAGGTGATCGCGCAGCGGGCGGTGCAGCAGGCGACACTGCGCCAGGCCGAGCTGGAATTCGCACGCCAGCAGCAGATGCTGGCCGCCGAGGCCACCTCCCGCCAGGAGTACGATGCCGCCGAAGCACAGCTGAAAACCGCGCGCGCCCAGCTGCAGTCCTACGAGGCACAGATCAAGGGTCGCGAAACCGAGCTGGGCACCGCCCGGGCCAACCTGGCCTACACCCGGATCACCGCGCCGATGGACGGCACCGTGGTCGCCGTGGTGGCCGAGGAAGGCCGCACGGTGAACGCCAACCAGACCGCGCCGACCATCGTCATGCTGGCGCGCCTGGACGTGGTGACGGTCAATGCCGAGGTGTCCGAGGCGGACGTTGTGAAGATCAAGGCCGGCATGCCGGTGTACTTCACCACGCTGGGCGACCCGGACCGGAAGTATCACGCCACGCTGCGGCAGATCAATCCGGCACCGGCATCGATCGCCAATGAAAGCTCGTCCAGCTCCAGCAGCTCTTCCAGTTCCAGCTCCAGCAGCGCGGTGTACTACAACGCCCTGTTCGACGTGGAGAACCCGGACGGCACCCTGCGCATCGACATGACCGCGCAGGTGTCGGTCCTGCTCAAGCAGGCCAAGGGCGTGCTGATGGTACCGGCGGTGGCACTGGGGCCGAAGACCCGCGACGGCGAGCGCGTGGTACGGGTGGTGGATGATCGGGGCCAGCCACAACCGCGCAAGGTCAAGGTCGGCATCAACAACGGTGCATCGGCTGAAATCCTCTCAGGCCTACAGGAGGGCGAACGCGTGGTGGTCGGCGAGGCCAGCGCCGCAGCAGCGTCTGCGGGCGGCGGCAACCGGGGAGGCATGCAGATGCGCGTCGGCGGCCCGGGCATGGGCCCGCGCCGATGAGCACGACGGCGCCGTTGCTGCGCCTGCGTGACCTGCGACGCGAGTTCCCGGCCGGCGACGACGTCATTGCCGTGCTGCGCGACGTCAACCTGGACATCCACGCCGGCGAAATGGTCGCCATCGTCGGCCAGTCCGGTTCGGGCAAGTCCACCCTGATGAACATCCTCGGCTGCCTGGATCGCCCGACCCGGGGCAGCTACCAGGTGGCCGGCCGCGAAACCGGCCGGATGCAGCCGGACGAGCTGGCCGAACTGCGGCGCGGGCATTTCGGCTTCATCTTCCAGCGCTACCACCTGCTCGGTGACCTGGATGCACGCGGCAACGTGGAAGTGCCGGCGGTATACGCGGGCAGCCCCGGCCCGGTACGCAACGCGCGGGCCGAGCAGCTGCTGCAACGGCTCGGGCTGGGCGATCGCATGCATCACAAGCCGGGCCAGCTGTCCGGTGGCCAGCAGCAGCGCGTGTCGATCGCGCGTGCACTGATGAACGGCGGGGAGGTGATCCTGGCCGATGAACCCACCGGCGCCCTGGATACGAAATCCGGCGAAGAGGTGATGGCAATCCTGGGCGAGCTGCATGCCGAGGGACATACCATCATCATCGTCACCCACGACATGAGCGTGGCCGAGCATGCCCAGCGCATCATCGAGATCCGCGATGGCGAGATCATCGCCGACCGCGCCAATCCTGATGCGCCGTCCTACCGCGCGCGACGCGAGGCCAGCACCGGTGTTGCCCACGGCAACAGCTGGCGCGCAGCGCGCGACCGATTCACCGAAGCGTTCCGCATGGCCCTGCTGGCGATGAACGCGCATCGCCTGCGCACGTTCCTGACCATGCTCGGCATCATCATCGGCATTGCTTCGGTGGTCTCGGTGGTCGCGCTCGGCAACGGCTCGCAGCAGCAGATCCTGCAGAACATCAGCGCGCTGGGAACCAACACCATCGATGTGTATCCCGGCCGCGGTTTCGGCGACATGCGCTCTGCACGGGTGCAGACGCTCAAGGCCAGCGATGCCGATGCGCTCTCACGGCAGAGCTACGTGGACAGCGCCACGCCCAGCGTGTCGACCTCGGTCACCGCGCGTTACCGCAACCAGTCCTCCACCGCCCAGGTCAGCGGCGTTGGCGAGCAGTTCTTCCGGGTGAAGGGCGTGACCCTGCTCAGTGGCAGCTTCTTCGATGCCGATGCGGTGCGAGGGCTGGCCCAGGTCGCGATCATCGACGAGAACACCCAGACCCAGTTCTTCCCCGGCGTCGATCCTGTCGGCCAGGTCATCCTGCTCGGCAACGTTCCGGTGCGGGTGGTCGGTGTCGCCAAGCGGCAGAGCTTCGGTTTTGGTGGCAGCACCAGTCTCAGCGTCTGGGTGCCGTACACGACCGTGATGTCACGCATGCTGGGCCAGAGTCACGTCTCCAGCATCACCGTGCGCGTGGATGACGCCACACCGATGGACGCCGCGCAGGAGGCGATCACCCGCCTGCTGACGATGCGCCATGGTACCGAGGATTTCTTCCTCAGCAACAGCGCCGAAATCCGCGAGACCATCGAGCAGACCACACGCACGATGACCCTGCTGATCGGCGCGATCGCCGCCATCGCACTGCTGGTCGGTGGCATCGGCGTGATGAACATCATGCTGGTCTCGGTCACCGAGCGGACCCGCGAGATCGGTGTGCGCATGGCCGTGGGCGCCCGGCAGAGTGACATCCGCCAGCAGTTCCTGATCGAGGCGGTGCTGGTGTGCCTGCTCGGAGGCCTGCTCGGCGTCGGCCTGGCGCTGCTGCTGGGCTCGATGATCGGACGTTTCGCCAGCGACTTCCAGGTGCTGTTCTCCACCGCTTCGATCATCGCCGCATTTGCCTGTTCCACCCTGATCGGCGTGGGCTTCGGCTTCCTTCCCGCGCGCAATGCCGCGCAGCTCGACCCGGTGGAGGCCCTGGCCCGCGAATGAAGACGATGCCCATGCTCCCCTTTCCTGCTCCCTCGCGCCTGCTGCTGGCCGGCGCCGTACTGATTGCCCTGTCCGGCTGTGCCTCGGTCGGCCGTTATCCGGTTGCCGATCCCGACGTGGCTGCTACTTATGGGCGTGGCAATGCCGCACTCAACGCACCGGTGGACGCTCCGCGCAGCAGCCTGGATACGCCTGCCCGCGACATCCGCGAGGATGTCTGGTGGAGCGGTTTCGGCGATGAACGTCTGGACCGGCTGGTAGCCCGGGCGCTGGCCGCCAACAGTGACCTTGCCGCCGCCGGCCTGGCCGTGCAGCGTTCCCGCCTGCAGGCCGGGCTGGCCAGCAACGCGCTTTGGCCACAACCGTCCTCGTCGGGCGTCAGTGGCAGCGGCAGCCGTGCCACCGACCAGGCCGACGACTGGCGCCGCAGCTATTCCACCGGCGTTTCGCTGGCCTGGGAAGTCGATCTGTGGGGCCGGCTGAGGACCCAGCGCGACATCGCACGCTGGGAGGCTGAAGCCACCGAGGAAGATCGACAGAACACCGCCCTGCTGGTGATCGGCGATGCCATCAGCCAGTACTGGGCGTTGGCGTATCTCAACCAGTCGATCAGCACCGGCCAGGCCAACCTGGAGCGGCTGGAACGCACCCGCGAACTGGTCCAGGCCCGTTTCGACGCCGGTGCGGTTTCGCGCCTGGAAGTACGCCAGGCCCTGCAGAACCTGCAGTCGCAGCGCGCTGCGCAGAGTGCGCTGGAACAGCAGCGCGTGGAAGTGCGCAATGCGCTGACCGTGCTGCTCGACGGCACCCCGTGGCCGCAACAGGACGAGCCGCAGAACCTGCTGCAGGCACGCAGCCCTGCCATCGCTGAAGGCCTGCCGGCGGACCTGCTCGCTCGCCGTCCCGACCTGCGCGCGGCCGAGCTGCGGCTGCGCAACAGCCTGAAGACGATCAAGGTCACCGCCACCCAGTACTACCCGGCGTTGAGCCTGACCGGCAGCCTCGGTTCCAGCGCGACCTCGCTGGGCGATGTCCTGCGCAATCCGGTGGCCACGCTCGGTGCCGGCCTGTCCCTGCCCTTCCTCAACCTGCAGCGCGCACAGCTGGATACCGACGTGGCCGGTACCAACTACCAGATCGCCGCGACCGGGTTCCGCAAGACGCTGTACACCGCGCTGTCGGAAGTGGACAACGCGCTGTCGGCACGCGAGCAGCTGGCGCGCCAGGTGGCGGCGTCGCAGGCCTCGTATGACGAGGCGGTGGAAGTGGAACGCATGCAGGAAGTGCGCTACCGCGTCGGTGCCACCGACCTGCGGACCTGGCTGGAAGCCCAGCAGACCCGGCGCGATGCGGAGTTGTCACTGGCCCGCGTCCGGCAGAGCCAGTTGACCAACGATGTGACGCTGTTCAAGGCGCTGGGCGGCAGCGCGGGGTAGCGCCGGGCCATGCCCGGCGGCGTGGAGCGCGGCACGCCATGAGCGTGGTCGGACTGGATCCGCCGGGCATGGCCCGGCGCTGCCACGGGACGATCAGCCGCGCTGGCGCACGGCCTCGAACAGGCTGACGCCCGCGGCGACCGATACGTTCAGGCTCTCGATCTCGCCCGGCATCGGGATCTTGACCAGTCCATCGCAGTTCTCGCGGGTCAGGCGGCGCAGGCCGTCGGCTTCACCGCCCAGCACCACGGCGATGTTGCCCTTCAGGTCCAGATCGTACAGCGACGCGGTCGCTTCACCGGCCAGGCCGTAGATCCACACGCCCTGCTTCTGCAGATCCTTCAGGCAGCGCGACAGGTTGGTCACGGCCACCACCGGGATACGGTCGGCGGCGCCGGCCGAGGTCTTGCGCACGGTGGCATTCACCGTCGCCGACTTGTCCTTGGGAATGATCACCGCAGTGGCACCGGCCGCCGCGGCCGAACGCAGGCAGGCGCCCAGGTTGTGCGGGTCCTGTACCTCATCCAGCACCAGCAGCAGGGCCCGGCCTTCAGCGGCAGTGACCAGGCCTTCCAGTTCATTCTCGCTGTAGGTGCGCGCAGCGGCATAGCGCGCGGCCACGCCCTGGTGGCGGACCGCACCGCCAACGCCGTCCAGCGCCTGCGCGGTGACCCGGCGGACATCGATCCCCTTGCGGCGCGCGTTCTCTTCGATTTCGGTCAGGCGTGGATTCTTCGCACCGGCCTCGACCAGCACTTCGCGGACGTTCTCGGCGTCGTTCTCGATGGAGGAGGCGACGGCGTTGACGCCGACGATCCACTGGCTGTTCTTGCTCATGCGGGCGGGACCGGAAAGGGGGTGGCTATGGTAGAGCATCGGCGACGGCCGCGCTTCGCGCTCGCCGGGCAGGCCCGGCGCTACCCGCCGTTCACCCGTCGGCTGAACGACTGCGCGGCGGCCAGTGTGGCGTGTCGTGGTCGGGATGCTGGTGGGAAACGATCGCAGCCAGGAAGTCCAGTGCCGCCACGTCGTCCTCCGTGCGGCGTGCCGGCAGGGTGCCCAGGGCATCGACGAAGGGCAGCTTGCGCTCGACACCGTACTGGATCGTCGGCGGCAACCGTTCCGGCTGGTCAAACGCCCCCGCCGCCACGGCCATGCCGTCGGGGGCTTCATAGGTCAGCGGCGTGCCGCAGTCGCCGCAGAAACCGCGCCGGACCACATTGGAGGACTGGAAATAGCGCGGCTGGCCGCGGGTCCAGCTGAACTGCACGCCGCGCACCGAGACCAAAGGCGCGTAATACGCGCCAAAGGCCTTCTGGCACATCCGGCAGTGGCAGATCGAACTGTCGGACAGCTCACCGCGCACCTGGAAGCGGATGGCACCGCACTGGCAGCCGCCGCTGTACTCGGGTTGGCCCTGCATGCTGCTTTCCTCCAGAACGGGCTCCACGGATCAGTACTTCTCTTTCCTGCGCTTGGCCGGTTTGCCGCGTTCGGGCAGCGGCGACAGTCCTGCCTCTTCTTCCTCGCCCTTGTGTTCGACCAGCCGGAAGTCGATCTTGCGCTCTTCCATGCTGGCCTTCAGTACGAGGATGCGCACGCGGTCACCCAGCCGGTAGCTGCTGCCACGACGTTCACCGGTCAGTGTCTTGCGGGTCGCATCGAACTTGTAATAGTCCTGCGGCAGCTGGGTGACATGGACCAGCCCCTGCACCTTGGAATCGTCCAGTTCCACGAACAGACCGAAGCTGGTCACGCCACTGATCACGCCATCGAACTGGCCGCCGACATGCTTCTCCATCCACGCGGCCCGGTAACGCTCGTCGACCTCGCGTTCGGCCTCGTCAGCGCGGCGCTCGCGCTCGGAGCACTGCAGCGCCAGCGCTGCCATCTCGCGTGCGGTGTAGGTGAACTTGTCCAGCGGCTTGCCCGACAACGCATGCTTGATCGCGCGATGCACCAGCAGATCGGGATAGCGGCGGATCGGCGAAGTGAAGTGCGCGTACGCCTCCAGCGCGAGCCCGAAGTGACCGTGGTTGTCCGGACTGTAGACGGCCAGGCTCTGGCTGCGCAGCAGCACCGACTCCAGCAGAGTGGCATCGGGACGGTCGCGGATCTTCTTCAACAGCTTGGTGTAGTCACCGGGGCGCACCTTCGACCACGGCGGCAGGCTCAGCTTGAACTCCTTGAGGAATTCCAGCAGGTCGGCGTACTTGGTCTCCGGCGGCTTCTCGTGGACGCGGTACGGCGCCGGCACATGGTGCGACAGCAGGTACTTCGCCGCCTCCACGTTGGCGGCGATCATGCATTCCTCGATCAGCTTGTGCGCGTCGTTGCGCACCAGCATGCCGGCCTGGGTGACTTCGCCACGATTGTCCAGCACGAAGCGCACTTCACTGCTCTCGAACTCGATGGCCCCGCGCTTTGCACGTGCCTTGGCCAGCACCTTGTACAGCTGGTGCAGGCGCTGCACCTGGGGCAGCAGATCGCCGATGACGGCCTTCGCGCCGGCATCGTCCTCGCCCACGGCCTGCCACACCTGGGTATAGGTCAGGCGTGCGTGCGAATTCATCACCGCTTCGTAGAAGCGCGAGTGGACGACCTGGCCATCGCGGTCGATCTGCATGTCGCAGACGAAGCACATGCGGTCGACCTTGGGCATCAGCGAGCAGATACCGTTGGACAGGGTCTCCGGCAGCATCGGTACGACGAAGCCCGGGAAGTACACCGAGGTAGCGCGCTTCTGCGCCTCCTCATCCAGCGGCGTGCCCGGACGCACATAGTTGGAGACATCGGCGATGGCCACCACCAGACGGAATCCCTCCGCGTTCGGCTCGCAATACACCGCATCGTCGAAGTCCTTGGCATCCTCGCCATCGATGGTCACCAGCGGCGTGCGACGCAGGTCGACGCGGTCGCCGATCATCGCCGGCTCGACCACCAGCGGCACCGCGGCGGCCTCGTCCAGCACCTCCTGCGGAAACTCGAACGGCAACTCGTGGCCGTGGATGGCAGTCTCCACCACCAGCGAGGCGGTCAGCTTGTCACCCAGTACGGCGATGATGCGGCCGATCGGCGGACGGCGGCTGTCCGGCGCCTGCGTCAGCTCGCAGACCACCAGCTGGCCATCACGCGCACCTCCGGTCTGATCAGGCGGCACCTGCACGTTGCGCTGCACGCGCTTGTCATCAGGCACCACGTAATTGATGCCCATCTCGATGCTGAAGCGACCGATCAGACGGGTCATGCCGCGCTCGAGCACGCGGGCGATGCTGCCTTCGCGGCGGCCGCGATGATCGATGCCGGTGACACGCGCCAGCACCTTGTCGCCGTGCATCACCTTGCGCATTTCATAGGGCGGCAGGAACAGGTCGTCGCCGCCCTCGACCGGGCGCAGGAACCCGAATCCTTCCGGATTGGCGATCACCACACCGGTGACCAGGCTCAGCGCCTGCACCGGCGCGAAACCTCCACGGCGGTTCTGCACCAGCTGGCCATCGCGGACCATCGCACCCAGCCGGCGCGACAGCGCTTCGGCCCGGTCCGGCGCGGTCAGGCCCAGGCGGGCACCCAGTTCCTCGGCAGTCTGCGGCCCTTCGCAGCGCTCCAGCAGGGCCAGAATGGCCTCGCGGCTGGCGATGGGCTGTTCGTATTTCTCGGCTTCGCGGGACGCGTAGGGATCCTCGATCACCTTGCCGGCCGGCGGCAGCTTGCGGCCCGGCGCCGGTCCCGGGGCGTCGCCACCACGGCCCGGGCGACCGCGCGGCGGTGCGCCGCCACCCCCCAGTTCCGGGAACCAGCCCGGCAGTGGCTTGCCCGGCTGGGAGGTACGGGCTGCACCCGTCTTGGCGCCCTTCTTCAGGGCCTGGCTGCGGGACTTGCTCCCGCCCTTGCTTGGTTTTTTGGTAGTCATCGCCCTCCATGGTAGCCGCTGACGGCGTGCAGAACCGGTCAGCGACCCGCTTGCAGGCGCCACGTGAAAAAACTCCGCGAAGTCGTTGACAGCCTGCGGATTCATCTTCACAATTGCGCCTCTGGAACGCCCAGGTGGCGGAATTGGTAGACGCACTAGTTTCAGGTACTAGCGGGTAAAACCGTGGAGGTTCGAGTCCTCTCCTGGGCACCAACGAAAAATCTCCTCGCCTCGGCGGGGATTTTTTTTGCCCGCGTTTCCTGCCGTCGTTCCGCAGCGTGGCCGGGCGTTCACAAGGGTGTTGACACCCCCGTCACGGCACCCCATAATCTCGCTCCTCGACGCCCAGGTGGCGGAATTGGTAGACGCACTAGTTTCAGGTACTAGCGGGTAAAACCGTGGAGGTTCGAGTCCTCTCCTGGGCACCACGTCGAGACTGAGAAAAACCCGCGAAAGCGGGTTTTTTCATGTCCGGGCGCCAGCCAACCGGATCAGAACAGCGGTCGCAGCACCAGCTCCAGGCCCAGCAGCAGCAGGAAGCCCAGGAAGCACACGCGGAACACCCGCGCACTGATCCGCTGCCGGATCACCTGCCCCAGCCACATGCCCGCCAGCGCCGGCAACACCGCCAGCGCGCTCAATCCCAGCTGCTGCACACCGAATGCGCCGTGCAGCACCAGCCCGCCCGTCAACGAGAGGGTCGACACCGTGAACGCCAGGCCCAGCGCCTGCACCAGCTCTTCGCGTTGCAGCCCCAGCGACTGCAGGTACGGCACCGCCGGCATCACGAACACACCGGTCGCCCCGGTCACCACGCCGGACAACGCCCCCACCAGCGGGCCCAGCCAGCGCTCACGCCGCTGCGGCACACGGAACACCGGCGCAACCAAGGCATACAGCGCATACACCACCAGCGCCACGCCCAGCGCCACGCGCGACCACGTGCGGTCCACCCGCACCAGCAACGTCGCCGCGCCCAGGGTCACCACCACCACGGCCAGCATCATCGGCCACAGGCGTCGCACGATC
The DNA here is from genome assembly GCF_039674705.1 of Stenotrophomonas sp. TWI169. NCBI lineage: Bacteria > Pseudomonadati > Pseudomonadota > Gammaproteobacteria > Lysobacterales > Lysobacteraceae > Stenotrophomonas > Stenotrophomonas sp. TWI169. The sequence continues at coordinate 85,623 of NZ_JBDJOB010000017.1, forward strand.
GGCCCCAGTGATGGCCCGGCCAGCAGTTGCCAGGCGTTGGTGACGAAGGTCGGAATGAACAGCATCGACGCCGCCGCCACCGGCGACAGCGCCCCTCCCAGCAGGCCCATCGCCACGGTTGGCAGGCCCATGCCGGTCACGCCCTTGACCACCCCCGCCAGCATGAACACGGCGACCAGCAGACCATAGAAGAATGTCGTCTCACTCATGCCGTCATTGGAACCAGCGCGCCTTCCGCGCACAATGCGGCTTATGCGCCCCACCCTTCGGCTGGCCCGAAGGCAGGCGGCACGCAACGAGGGCCGTGACATGCGGATGGACATCGCCGACCTGCGCCTGTTCCTGGCCGTGGCCGAAGCCGGCAGCATCACCGCAGGCGCCGCGCAGGCGAACCTGGCGCTGGGCTCTGCCAGCGAACGCCTGCGGGCGATCGAGAACGACGCGGGCACCGCGCTGCTGGTGCGTCACCCGCGCGGCGTGAGCCTGACCGAAGCCGGTGCCGCCCTCGCCCACCACGCGCGCCAGATCCTGCATCAACAGGCACAGCTGCGGGGCGAACTGCAGGCCTTCGCGAAGGGCGCGCGCGGCACCCTGCACCTGTATGCCAACACCGCCGCACTGACCAGCTACCTGCCTTCCCGGTTGGCTCCCTGGCTGGCCGAACGCCCACGCCTGCACGTCGAACTGCACGAACGCACCAGCCCTGAAGTGGTCCGCGCCCTGACCGCTGGCCAGGCCGAAGCGGGAATCATCAGTGATGCGGTCGAGGCAACCGGCCTGCAACGCCATGTCGTTGCCGAGGATCCCCTGGTGATGCTGCTGCCCGCAGGCCATCGTTTCGCGGCCCGTCGCACGCTGTCCTTCGCCGATGTGGCCAGCGAAACCTTCGTCGCGCTGGCCGATGGCAATGCGCTGCAGACCTACATCGAAACGCAGGCACGCGACATCGGCCATCGGTTGGACGTGCGCATCCGCATGAAGACCTTCGAAGGCGTGTGCATCATGGTGGGTCACGGCATCGGCGTGGGTATCGTGCCGCGCACCATCGCGCGCCAGCACCGCCGCGCGACACAGGCGCTGGCAGTGCCCCTCGCGGATGCGTGGGCACAGCGCCGCCTGTGTGCCTGCTTCGCCGACTGGACACGGCTGTCGACAGCGATGCGCAGCCTGCTGCTGCACCTCGGCGTGGAAGCGGAGAAAAAAGCATGAAATGGTGTTGACACATCCGATGCCGTACCGCAGAATTCCCCTCCTGAGTCGCCCAGGTGGCGGAATTGGTAGACGCACTAGTTTCAGGTACTAGCGGGTAAAACCGTGGAGGTTCGAGTCCTCTCCTGGGCACCACGACTCATGATGATGAAACCCGCGAAAGCGGGTTTTTTCGTTTCCGGAATCCGCAGCGTCAACGCAAGGGCGACGCCTTCCGCGCGTTGCGCGAACGCCGCCTGGCAGAACTCACCACAGACAAAAACCCCGCCTTGCGGCGGGGTCGACATACAGCGCCGTGTTTGCGGGCAGTTTCAGTGCCCGCCACCGGCCGCTGCACCGGCACCGGCACCGAACGGCGGCTTGGCCAGCCACAGGAAGGTGATGATGGCCAGGAAGATCCAGCCCAGCAGGAAGAAGATGTCGTTGAAGCCCATCTGCGATGCCTGGTGGTTGATCATGGTGTTGAGCACCGCTGCACCATGCTGCAGGTCACCCTGCCCCATCGCCGCAACCTGGTCCTGCATGCCCGGCTGATAGGCCGAAATGTGTTCGGTCAGATCGGCGTGGTGCACCTGCGTGCGACGTGCCCACAGCCAGGTGGTCAGCGATGCTGCAAAGCTGCCGCCCAGCGTGCGCAGGAACGTGGCCAGGCCCGAACCCGCGGCAATTTCGCGACCATCCAGATCCGACAGCAGGATCTGTAGAACCGGCATGAAGAACAGCGCCACGCCGATGCCCATGATCAGCTGCACGCCGGCCACGTGCTGGAAGTCCACCTGCAGATTGAAGCCCGAGCGCAGGAAGCTGGTCATCGACAGGAACACGAAGGCGATGGTCGCCAGCATGCGCATGTCGAAGCGCGAGGCATACTTGCCCACGAACGGCGTCATGATCACCGGCAGCACGCCGATCGGAGCCGTCGCCAGCCCTGCCCAGATCGCCGTGTACCCCATGTCGCGCTGCAGCCACTGCGGAATCAGCAGGGCCACGCTGAAGAATGCGGCATAGGCCACCACCATCGCCAGCGTGCCGGCGCGGAAGTTGCGGTGGCGGAACAGTTTCAGGTCGACGATCGGGTCCTTGTCGGTCAGTTCCCAGATCAGGAACACCGTCAGCGCCACGACCGCCACGCAGGCCAGCACCACGATCCGGGTGGAGGAGAACCAGTCCTCGTCGTTGCCCAGGTCGAGCACCAGCTGCAGTGCGCCGACGCCGATCACCAGCGTGATCAGGCCGACGTAGTCCATCTTCGGCTTCTCCACGTGTTCCGGACGGCCCTTCAGCTGGTTGCCCACCACCAGCGCGGCGAAGATGCCCAGGGGCACGTTGATCAGGAAGATCCATTCCCAGCTGTAGTTGTCCGTGATCCAGCCCCCGAGGATCGGCCCGCAGATCGGCGCGACCACGGTGATCATCGCCAGCAGCGCCAACGCCTGCCCGCGTTTCTCGCGTGGATAGATCGAGACCAGCAACGACTGCGTGATCGGATACATCGGGCCGGCCACGAAGCCCTGCAGGGCGCGCGACACCACCAGCATGCCCATGCTCTGCGCCAGGCCACACAACAGCGAGGTGATGACGAAGGCCAGCGTGGCCCAGACGAACAGCTTGCGCTCGCCGAAACGGCGGCTGAGCCAGCCGGTCAGCGGCAGTGCGATGGCCGTGCTGACCGCGAACGAAGTGATGACCCACGTCGCCTGCTGCGAACTGGCGCCGAGATTGCCGGCGATGGTCGGCAGCGAGACGTTGGCGATGGTGGTGTCGAGCACCTGCATGAAGGAGGCCATCGCCAGGCCCACGGTGCACAGGGCCACGCTCGGCGGCAGGAACCCGGCGGCCGCACCCGGCGCCGCCGGTGCGCCCGGGCTTCCGGGCGCGGCTGGAGCTTGGGCGGACATGGCGACCTCAGCCCACCTTCGACTGCTGCGGCACGTTGCCCTGGATGATCGAGTGGATCACCTCGTCGGCATCATGCAGCTGCTTGGCATAGACGTCGGTGTCGAACACCGTGCCCTTGGCCGGGGCGCTCGGCAGCACCTCGCCCTTCTGGTCGCGCAGGCTCACCTCGGCCTTCATCGACAGGCCGATACGCAACGGATGTTCGGCAAGCTGCTTGGCATCGATGGCGATGCGCACCGGAACGCGCTGCACGATCTTGATCCAGTTGCCGCTGGCGTTCTGCGCCGGCAGCAGCGAGAACGCCGAGCCGGTCCCCAGACCCAGGCTCTGCACGCGGCCCTTGTACTTCACATCGCCGGCGTACAGGTCAGACTTCAGCTCCACTTCCTGGCCCAGGCGCATGTGGCGCAGCTGGGTTTCCTTGAAGTTGGCCTCGACCCACATCTGCTCGGTCGGCACCACGGCCATCAGTGCGGCACCCGGCTGCACACGCTGGCCCACCTGCACCGAGCGACGGGCCACATAACCGGTGACCGGCGCGACGATGCCGGCGCGGGCATTGTTGAGGTAGGCCTGGCGCAGCTGCGCGGCGGCCGCCTGCACGTCGGGCTGGGTGGCGATCACCGTATCGTCGACCAGCGCACGGTTGCGCTCGACGGTCTCGCGCGAACCGGCCACCGCTGCTTCCGCCGCCGCCAGCTCATCGCGGGCATGGGCGAGTTCTTCGTTGGAGATTGCACCGGTGGCGGCCAGATCCCTGCGGCGTGCGAAGTCCTCGCGCACGCGCTTCAGGGTCACCTGACGGGCATTCAGGTCTGCCTGCGCGCCTTCCACGCTGCGATACAGGCCACGGGTCTGGCGAACGGTCTTGGCCAGGTTGGCTTCAGCCTGCTGCAGGGCCACGGACGTATCGGCCGGGTCCAGCTGCACCAGCAGCTGGCCACGCTCCACGCGCATGCCGTCATCGGCATTGATGGCGACCACGGTGCCTGCCACCAGCGGCGTGATCTGTACGAGGTTGCCCTGCACGTAGGCATCGTCGGTTTCTTCGAACCAACGGCCGAACATGAAATACCACAGCGCCAGTGCGGCAAGCAGCAGCACGACGATGACGAACAGGCCCCGCAGCAGGTTGCTGCGGCGGTTGGAGGCGGCCGGGGCCGCAGTGTCTTGGGTCTGGCTCATGGCGGGGATCTTCAGGAATGCGAGGAATCGGAATGGGAGGCAAGCGGCGCGCGATCGGCATCACTGGGCTGGAAGCCCCCGCCCAGCGCTTTGCTCAGGCGCACCGAGGTCTGCACCTGCTGCGACTGCAGGCTGGCCAGCTGCTGTTGTGACTGCAGCAGGGTGGACTGTGCGGACAGCACATCCAGGTAGCTGCCGATGCCGGCGCGGTAACGCTGCCCGGCCAGGTCGAACGCTGCACGCGCCGTGTCCACGGCCTGCTGCTGCGACTGCGCCTGCTGCGCCAGCGAGCGCACCGCATTGACCTGGTCGGCCACGTCGCGCAGTGCGTCAAGCACCGCCTGGTTGTAATTGGCCACCGCCAGGTCGTACTGCGCATCGGTGTCGGCCAGGTTGGCGCGCAGCTTGCCGCCTTCGAAGATCGGCAGGCTCAGCGCCGGGCCGATGTAGGCGAAGGTGGAACTGCTCTGCAGCAGATCGCCGACATTCGGCGCCACCACGCCGGCCAGCGCGGTCAGGTTGAGGCTCGGGTAGAACTTCGTCCTGGCGACCTTGATCTGCTTGTTGGCCGCCTCCACGCGCCAGCGTGCGGCGACGATGTCAGGACGACGGCCGAGCAGCTCGCTGGGCAGCACGCCTGGCAGCTGCAGGGCCGTCGGATTCAACGGCTGCGGACGCTCGATCGTCAGGCCACGGTCGGGGCCCTTGCCGACCAGGGCGGCCAATGCGGTGCGGGCGGCGTCGATGCGTTGCTGCGCGGCCTGCACCTGCTGTTGCGCGGCGGGCACGCGGGCTTCGGCCTGGCGCACCTGCAGATCGCTGTCGATGCCAGCGCGGCGACGCTGCCGGGTCAGTTCCAGCGACTTCTGCGACCGCGTCAGTTCTTCCTCGGCGACATCGTCGAGCTGCCACGCGTAAGCAAGGTCCGCATAGGCCTGGGCGATGCCGGTGGACAGATTCAGGCGTGCGGCCTGGGCCTCCACGGTGGCGGCATGCGCGCCATCCACGGCCGCTTCCCAGGCGGCGCGCTTGCCGCCCCACAGGTCGATGCCGTAGCTGAAGTCGAAAGCGACCTGGCTGCTGCCTGCGTAGTGGCCACCGATCTCGTCGCCGGCCATCGACTCGGGCAGGCGAAGCCCGGTATAGCCGCCGGAAACGGAGAGACTGGGCAGGCGATCAGCGCGTGCGGTACCGACCTTGGCCTGCGCCTGGCGCAGGCGTGCGTCGGCGGCGTCCAGGCTCGGATGACCGGCCAGGCCTTCGGCGATCAGCGCGTCCAGCTGCGCGTCGCCCAATGCCTTCCACCAGTCCTGTGCGGGGAAGCCGGTGGCACTGAGATCGGTGTCGGCCAGGGTGCGCTCGCTGTGCAGGCTGTCCACATCGAGCAGGCGGCCCTGCGGTTCGAGGCCGCGGCTGCTGGCGCAGGCGGCCAGCGCCAGCGCCAGCGCCGACAGCAGCAGCGCGCGCCCGGACCGGCGGAATGAGGAATGCGGGATCGGGTTCATGGGGTCGTCAGGGAATCGCGGATTCGGGTCAGGAGGGACAACAGCAGCGTGCGCTCGTCGGCGGACAGATCGCGCAGGGCGTAATCCATCACCGCGTCGCCGCGCAGCTTCAAGCGCGCCCACAGTGCGCGGCCTTCATCGGTCAGCACGATCTGCAGCGCACGGCGGTCCTGCGCATGTGCCTCGCGGCGAACGCAGCCCAGGGCTTCCAGCTTGTCCAGCAGGCGGGTGACGGCGCTGGGTACCTGGTCGATGGCCTGGGCCAGTTCGTTGGCGGTACAGGGGGCCATGTTCGAGAGCACCTTCAACCCGATGTAGTGGGTGAAGCCGATGCCCAGGTCTTCTTCGGCCATGGACGCGTCAAGCTGGCGGACCAGGCCGTCGCGCACCTGGCGCAGCAGCAGGCCGAAGCTGGGGGGAGTGGTTGCAGGACAGATCATGGGAGTGCATTCTCTTCCAAAAAAAATATTTCTCAATGGAAATATTCGATCTGGCATCGAATGCTGTGTTGCAGCAGCGGGCTGGATCAGTGAAGGCGCCTACCTTAATGGCGCCCCAGGATGGCCCGGTAGTACCATCAAGCCAATGAATGACACATTCCAGCCATCGGACAGGATGAACAAGGGGGACATCGCCCCAGCCCGGCAGTTGCTGCGCAACGAGGCGCTGGACTGGTTCGAGCGCAACGATGGCCCGCCGGTCGTCGGTTTCCGCTTCGACAGTCCGCAGGGGCTCGCCCGTGAAGTCGACTGGCACCATCACCAGCGTGCGCAGCTGATCTGTGTCGAGCGCGGCCTGCTGACCACCCGCACCTCGCATGGAACGTGGTCGCTGGCGCCCGGTTCGGCCGGCTGGATGCCGCCCCTGGAACCGCACACGGTCGCTCTGGACGGCCCGCTGCGTGGCTGGGGCATGGCGTTGGCCGCGCCGGCCTGCACTGCCCTTCCCGCCGCCCCCTGCGTGCTGGGCCTGTCCAGGCTGGCGCAGGCACTGGCGGACCGGATCTGCAGCTGGTCGCTCGACCAGGTCGCCACGCCCGAGCACCAGCACATCATCGAGGTTCTGCTGGATGAGATCCGCACCGCACCGCGCCAGCGCATGCACCTGCCGATGCCGCACGATCGGCGCCTGCTGAAGATCGCCTCGCAGCTGCTGGCCGATCCCTCCGACGAGCGCAGCCTGGCCGAATGGGCGCATTGGGCCGGGCTTTCGCCGCGCAGCCTGACCCGCCACTTCCGCGACGAGACCACGCTGAGCTTCGCGCAGTGGCGCCAGCAGGCCCGTCTGTCCGAAGCGCTGCGGCAGCTGACCGATGGCCGCAGCGTGGCCGATATCGCCCATGCGCTGGGCTTCAGCAGCGCCAGCGCCTTCGTCACCGTGTTCCGCCGCCATTTCGGCCTGCCGCCCGGGCGCTACCTGGCGCGGGCCGGGAATGGACTGGAAACCGGCCTGGACCCTGCGCGCGGCTTGGCATCCCCGGCCGCATCCGGATAATCACAGGATTGCGAGCGGCGACCGCCGTCGCCGCCTCCCGACATAGGTAACAACGCCGCATGACCGAACTTGCCCGCCCCGTGTTCCACGGATTCGAACAACTGCCGTTGCGCGAGTACGCCGAACGCGCCTACCTCGACTACTCGATGTACGTGGTCCTGGACCGCGCCCTGCCGTTCGTCGGCGACGGCCTGAAGCCGGTGCAGCGCCGCATCATCTATTCGATGAGCGAGCTGGGGCTGAATGCCGCGTCCAAGCCGAAGAAGTCCGCACGCACCGTCGGTGACGTCATCGGTAAATACCACCCGCACGGCGACAGCGCGTGCTACGAGGCGCTGGTGCTGATGGCCCAGCCGTTCTCCTACCGCTATCCGCTGATCGAGGGCCAGGGCAACTTCGGCTCCAGCGACGACCCGAAGTCGTTCGCGGCGATGCGCTACACCGAATCCAAGCTGACCCCCATCGCCGAAGTACTGCTGGGCGAGCTGGGCCAGGGCACCACCGACTGGGCGCCCAACTTCGATGGCACGCTGCAGGAGCCGACGTGGATGCCGGCCCGCCTGCCGCACCTGCTGCTCAACGGCACCACCGGCATCGCCGTGGGCATGGCCACCGATGTGCCGCCGCACAATCTCAACGAGATCGTCAGCGCGCTGCTGCACCTGCTGGACGATCCGGACGCCACCGTGCGCGACCTGTGCGAGCACGTGAAAGGCCCGGACTATCCCTCCAGCGCCGAGATCATCACGGCCGCCAACGATCTGCGCACCCTGTACGAGACCGGCAACGGCAGCGTGCGTGCGCGCGCGACGTTCAGCCGTGAAGCCGGCAACATCGTGGTCACCGCACTGCCGTTCCAGGTATCGCCCTCGAAGGTGATCGAGCAGATCGCCGCGCAGATGCGCGCCAAGAAGCTGCCGTGGCTGGAAGACATCCGCGATGAATCCGACCACGCCAATCCGGTGCGGGTGGTGCTGGTGCCGCGCTCGAACCGCGTCGATGCCGAGCAGCTGATGGGCCACCTGTTCGCCACCACCGACCTGGAGCGCAGCTACCGCGTCAACCTCAACGTGATCGGGCTGGACGGCCGTCCGCAGGTGAAGAACCTGAAGATGCTGCTCAGCGAATGGCTGACGTTCCGCAGCAACACCGTCACCCGCCGCCTGCAGCATCGCCTGCAGAAGGTCGAACGCCGCCTGCACCTGCTGGAAGGTCTGCTGGTGGCCTTCCTCAACCTGGACGAGGTGATCCATATCATCCGTACCGAGGACGAACCGAAGGCCGCACTGATCGCGCGCTTCGGCCTGTCCGAAGAACAGGCCGAGTACATCCTGGAGACCAAGCTGAAGCAGCTGGCCCGCCTGGAGGAAATGAAGATCCGCGGCGAGCAGGACGAGCTGGCCAAGGAACGCGAGAAGATCATCGGCATCCTCGACAGCAAGGCCAAGCTGAAGAAGCTGATCCGCGACGAGCTGCAAGCCGATGCGAAGAAGTTCGGCGACGAGCGCCGCTCGCCGCTGGTCCAGCGCCAGGCGGCGCAGGCCATCGACGAGACCGAACTGGTGCCGAGCGAGCCGATGACGGTGGTGCTGTCGCAGAAGGGCTGGATCCGCGCCGCCAAGGGTCATGACGTGGACGCGTCGGCCCTGTCCTATCGCGATGGCGATGCGCTGCAGGGCGCCGTGCGCGCGCGCAGCACCCAGCAGGTCGCATTCCTGGACAGCGAAGGCCGGGCCTATTCAACGGCGGTGCACACCCTGCCTTCTGCGCGGGGCAACGGCGAGCCGCTGACCGGCCGTTTCTCGCCGGCGCCCGGCACCAGCTTCGTCACCCTGGCCAGCGCCGAGCCGGACGCACGCTTCGTGCTCGCGTCCAGCCATGGCTACGGCTTCGTCACCCGCTTCGAGAACCTGATCGGCCGCAACAAGGCCGGCAAGGCGATGCTGAACCTGTCCGCCGGCTCGTCGGTGCTACCGCCGGCGGTGGTCGCCAATGTCGAGAGCGACCGCATCGTGGCGGTGACCAGCTCGGGCAACCTGCTGGCGATTCCGGCCAGCGATCTGCCCGAACTGGACAAAGGCAAGGGCAACAAGATCATCGAGATCCCCAAGGCCAAGCTGGCCACGGAACGCGTGGTCGCCATCGTGGCGATCGGGCCGGGGCAGACCCTGCAGGTGCGCGCCGGCCAGCGCACGATGGGCCTGAAGTTCAACGAGCTCGACGCCTACCTCGGCGCCCGGGCGACCCGTGGCCACCTGCTGCCGCGTGGCTGGCAGAAGGTCGAAGGCCTGTCAGTGGAATGACGTGGCGGGGTCGGATCCCTTTCCAGCGGAAAGGGCTCTGACCCCAGCTCTGCCCGCCGGGCATGGCCCGGCGCTACCGGAACGCAGCACCAGACACGAAAAAGCCGGGGCATTCCCCGGCTTTTTCGTTGTCGGCTGGCGGGCGGTGGAGCGGCTGGCGGGCGAAGGCTGGCGAGCGATGCTCCGGTGCTGGCGGGCGACGGTACCGGTTCAGTGCGCCGGGGCGCCGCTGCCGTCGATCTTGCTCAGCTGGTACAGCTCCAGGCCGATGCGCTTGATCAGGCCCAGCTGCTGCTCCAGCCACCAGGCGTGGTCCTCTTCGGTGTCCTTCAGCTGCGCCAGCAGGATGTCGCGGCTCACGTAGTCGCCCTTCTCTTCGCACAGCTTCATGCCGGCGGCGAGGTTGTTGCGCACGGCGTACTCGGTGTCCAGATCCTTCTGCAGCATCTCCTCCACCGTCGTACCCGGCTCGGTCAGGTGCGGGCGCATGTCAGGATCACCGCCAAGGAACAGGATGCGGCGCAGCAGCGCGTCGGCATGCTGGGTCTCTTCCTCCATCTCGTGGTTCAGGCGCTCATACAGCGCGAACAGGCCCTGGTCCTCGTAACGGCGGGAGTGGATGAAGTACTGGTCACGCGCGGCAAGCTCGCCGCGCAGCAGTTCCTTCAGGCAGGCGATGACGTCCGGGTTGCCTTTCATGGGGGGCTCCTGTGAATCGATGCGGCATAGGGTGCCCCATTTCGGGATACGGTGATCTAATCGGAATCAGTCGCAGTTGCGCCTGCGGCTACAATCGGCCCCGGCGTTCGGAAAGGACCTGCAATGCGACGTACATGGCGTTGGCTGCTCGGCGTGCTGATCGCCACCCTGCTGGTGGTGGCCCTGGCAGCGTGGCTGCTGCTGCGCGGCAGCCTGGCCGATCTGGAAGGTGAACATGCCCTGCCCGGCCTAAGCGCAGCAGTCACTGTCGAGCGCGACGCGCTGGGCGTGGTCACCATTACCGCGGGCAGCCAGGCCGACGCCATGCGTGCGCTCGGCCGTGTCCACGCTCAGGAGCGCTACTTCGAGATGGACCTGATGCGGCGCAGCGCGGCCGGCGAACTGGCTGCGCTGTTCGGCCCGAAGGCCATCGAGGTGGACAAGCGCATGCGGGTTCATCGCCTGCGCGCGCGGACCGGAGCCCATCTGGAGGCCGCCCTGGGCAGCAACGCCGCGGCGGTGAACGCGTATGTCGATGGGGTCAACCAGGGCCTGGCCGATCTCTCCGTGCGCCCGTGGGCCTACCTGCTGCTGCGGCAGGCGCCGCAGCCGTGGACCGCCAGCGACAGCGTGCTGGCCGGGCTGGCCATGTACGCCGATCTGCAGGATCCGGGCAACCGGACTGAACTGGCGCTCAGCCGCATCCAGGCGGTGGTGCCACCGGCGCTGCATGCGCTGATCGCGCACCAGGGCAGCGAATGGGATGCGCCCCTGTTCGGCGAGCCGCGCGGCAATGCCCTGCTGCCCGATGCAGGGCAACTGGATCTGCGCACGCTGGCCGCCTCGCCCGCCTCCGTGCCGGTGGAAACCGGCGCAGTGGGCAGCAACAACTTCGCCGTGGCCGGCGCCCTCACTGCCGATGGCCGTGCGATCGTTGCCGACGACATGCACCTGGGCCTGCGTGCACCCGGTCTCTGGTTCCGCGTGCGCCTGCGCTATCCCGATCCGCAGGCGGCCGATGGCCAGGTCGACATCAGTGGCTTCTCGCTGCCCGGTCTACCGGCCGTCATCGTCGGCAGCAACGGGCACATCGCCTGGGGATTCACCAACAGCTACATCGACACCGCGGATTTCCGCAACGAACCGGCCACTGCCCCGGTGACGGTGCACGAAGAGCGCATCGCCGTGGCCGGTCAGGATGACGTGGTGTTCCCGGTGCGCGAGACCGCCTGGGGGCCGATCCTGCACACCCACGCCGATGGCAGCGGCGACGCACTGCGCTGGGTCGCACATCTGCCCGGCGCGGTGCGCCTGGATTTCGCCGACATGGCCCGCGCGGGCGACCTGGACCACGCCCTGCGCGTGGCCGACCGCGCCGGCATTCCTGCACAGAACCTGGTGATCGGCGACCGCAGCGGGCGCATCGCCTGGCGTCTGATCGGCGCCCGTCCGGACCGTGGCCCCGGATGTGCGGCGGCCGGCTACGCGCCAGCGCGCAATGACGCCTGCGCACCCTGGTCGCTGCGCAGCGACGCTGCCCCCGCACTGATCGATCCCGCCAACCACCGTCTGTGGACCGCCAACGGCCGCGTGCTGGACGGCGCCGCACTGGCAGTGGCCGGCAATGGCGGCTACGACCTTGGCGCCCGCGCGCGGCAGATCCGCGACCTGCTGGCGGTCCAGGACCGTTTCGATGAGCACGACCTGCTGGCGATCCAGCTCGATGACCGCGCGGTAATGCTGCAACGCTGGTGGGCGCTGCTGCAGCAGATCACCGCACACAGCAGCGACCCTGCACTGCAGCGCCTGCATGCAGCCAATGCGCACTGGGAAGGACGGGCATCGGTGGACTCGGTGAGCTATCGCATCACCCGCGGCTTCCGTGGCAAGGTGCTTGATGCGGTGGAAGGCGCGCTGCTCGCGCCTGCCCGCGCACAGCTGGGCGCCGACTACCTGCCGCCGCGGCTGCCCGAGCTGGAAGGCGTGGTCTGGCCGATGCTGGAACAGCGCCCGGCACATCTGCTGCCACCCGGTATCGACAGCTGGGATGCGTTGCTGGCGAAGGCCGCACGTGAGCTGGAAACAGATCTTGCCGGCCAGGGACCGCTGGCCCAGCGCCGCTGGGGAGAGCGCAACACCGCGTCGATCTGCCACCCGGTCAGTCGCGCCCTGCCCGCCTTCGCACGCCGCGCGTTGTGCATGCCGGCCGAGCCGTTGCCCGGCGACCGCGACATGCCACGGGTGCAGGCCCCGGATTTCGGTGCTTCGCAGCGGATGGTGGTCTCCCCCGGTCACGAAGCCGACGGCATCGTGCACATGCCCGGTGGCCAGAGTGGCCACCCGCTGTCCCCCTACTGGGGCGCGGGCCACGAAGACTGGGTGCATGGCCGCCCCTCGCCGTTCCTGCCGGGCAAGGCCCAGCACGTGATGACGCTGGTGCCGGCGAGATAGAGGGGTAGCGGGGGGGCCAGCCCGGCGCGCGGGCCCCGCCGGGCGACCCCACAAGCCCCCGGCCCGGCCCCGGGCGACCCGCGCCGGGGGGGG
>NZ_JBDJOB010000018.1:0-87728 GCF_039674705.1 Stenotrophomonas sp. TWI169
GGCGGCGTGGGAGGGCGGGGCCGCCTTAACCCCAGCCCGGGGGGCTGGGCCGCGCCACCCAGGCCCCGCACACCCCGCCATCCGACACCTCCCCGCCTTCGACAGTTTCCCGGTGACGGATGGATGAGATCTGTCACACCGAGGTGGGGCAGGGGTCAGATCCGGATCTGACCCCGGCAGTCACCCGCAATGCCGCTTTTGCCTTTGATCTTCTTTTCTCTTTCCGTGGCGGGCGGAACCGCCGGAATGTGTCAGAAGCCGGGCGGGTGGGGCTGCGCAGGGGCGTGAGCCGCATGGATGCGGCGACCGAGCTTACAGGGACGTACTTGCAGCGTCCCCTGCGCAGTCCCGCCCGCCCGGCCAGGCCGATCAACTACCCGGGGCTCCCCGCGACCAACCCCACCCCCGCCACGAGGGGCCGCGCCGTTGGCTGGAAATCCATGTAACCGCTTACACGGAAACGGATTTTTGCCGTAACGGGTATCATGACCGGCTGACTTCACACAGGAGCCACCCGCTCATGCGCCGCAAGATCGTCGCCGGAAACTGGAAGCTGCATGGCAGCCGTCAATTCGCCAATGAACTGCTGGGGCAGGTGGCTGCGGGGCTGCCGCTGGACGGGGTCGATGTCGTCATCCTGCCGCCGCTGCCGTACCTGGGCGAGCTGGTCGAGAAGTTCGGCGCGACCGGCATGACCTTCGGTGCCCAGGACGTGAGCAGCAACGAGAAGGGGGCCTACACCGGCGAAGTGTGCGCGGCCATGCTGCACGAGGTCGGTGCCCGTTACGGCCTGGTTGGACATTCCGAGCGTCGCCAGTACCACCACGAGAGCAGCGAACTGGTTGCCCGCAAGTTCGCCGCTGCCCTGCATGCCGGCCTGGTGCCGGTACTGTGCGTGGGGGAGACCCTGGAGCAGCGCGAGGCCGGACAGACCGAATCGGTCATCGCCAGCCAGCTGGCGCCGGTGCTGGATCTCGTCGGTGCCGACGGCTTCGCCAGCGCCGTGGTCGCCTACGAGCCGGTCTGGGCGATCGGCACCGGCCGCACCGCGAGCAAGGAGCAGGCGCAGCAGGTGCACGCGTTCATCCGTGGCGAAGTCGCGCGCATCGATGCTAGAATTGCTGATTCACTGCCCATTCTTTACGGCGGCAGCGTGAAGCCCGACAATGCCGGGGAACTGTTCGCGCAGCCGGATGTCGATGGTGGGCTGGTCGGTGGCGCCTCCCTGGTGGCCGCGGACTTCCTGGCCATCGCGAAGGCGGCGGCCGCGAACTAAATCCTAGAAGTATTGTCCGAGGGCGGATTTCCAATGCTGATGTTGATCCTCAATGTCGTCTACGTGCTGGTTGCCGTAGCCATGATCGCGCTGATCCTGATGCAGCGTGGCTCGGGCGCAGCGGCTGGTTCGGGCTTTGGTGCCGGTGCCTCGGGAACGGTGTTCGGTGCGCGTGGCGCCTCGAACTTCCTGTCCAAGTCGACCAAGTGGCTGGCCGTGGTGTTCTTCGGCATCAGTCTCTTCATGGCCTGGTATGCCGGCCACGGCAGCCGTCCTGCCGCCGAGCAGGACCTGGGTCTGATGTCCGCCCCGGCGGCCAGCGCTCCGGCCGCCCCTGCAGGCGAACTGCCGGCCATTCCGAAGGCCGATGAGGTCCCGGCAGCCCCGGTTCCGGCGGCGACTGTGCCGGCTCAGGCGGAATCTTCGGTTTCTGGTGAAGAAAAGCCGTCGGAAGGCTCCCAGAAAGACTGAAGCCGGTTACAATACGCGGCGCATCGGGAAGATAGTCTGATGTGATCGTTTGCCCAGGTGGCGGAATTGGTAGACGCACTACCTTGAGGTGGTAGCGACGCAAGTCGTAGGGGTTCGAGTCCCCTCTTGGGCACCATTTGTAAGTAAAGCGGGTTCACCTGGCGCGCAATGCGCCAGGGCGATTCCCGTCCACTCCCCCATGCCAAAGCGCCTGCAGGCGCAGCGGCAGAGGCAAGAGAGAATCGCTGTGCTGGCCGAATATTTGCCGTCTCTGCTGTTTCTGATCGTTGCCACCGGTATCGGCGTCGTGCTGATGCTGGTCGGCCGACTCCTCGGTCCCCGCCGCCCTGATCTGGAAAAGCTCTCGCCGTACGAGTGCGGCTTCGAGGCGTTCGAAGACGCGCGCATGAAGTTCGATGTGCGCTATTACCTGATCGCGATCCAGTTCATCGTCTTCGACCTGGAAATCATCTTCATCGTGCCGTGGACCCAGGTCTTCATGGAGCTGGGTGCCCGTTCGCTGGTCACCATGGGCCTGTTCGTCGGCATGCTGTTCCTCGGTTTCATTTACGTCTGGAAGAAGGGAGCGCTGGAATGGGAGTGATTCAGACGCTCGATGGCCTGATGAACAATCCGACCCCGGAAGGGCGGGTTGATGACATCCTGCGGCCGGAAGGCGACAATCCCCTGCTGGAAAAAGGCTTCGTCACCACCAGCGTCGACGCCCTGCTGAACTGGGCGCGTACCGGCTCGATGTGGCCGATGACCTTCGGCCTGGCCTGCTGTGCCGTGGAGATGATGCACGCCGGCGCCGCGCGCCTGGACCTGGACCGTTACGGCGTGGTGTTCCGCCCGTCGCCGCGCCAGTCCGACGTGATGATCGTCGCCGGTACGCTGGTCAACAAGATGGCCCCGGCACTGCGCAAGGTCTACGACCAGATGCCCGACCCCAAGTGGGTGATCTCCATGGGCAGCTGTGCCAATGGCGGTGGTTATTACCACTATTCCTATTCTGTCGTGCGCGGCTGTGATCGCGTGGTGCCGGTGGACGTCTACGTCCCGGGCTGCCCGCCGACCGCCGAGGCGCTGGTGTACGGGATCCTGCAGCTGCAGAAGAAGATCTGGCGTACACAGACCATCGCCCGCTGACCCCTTCACCTGACAAGAGCGCGCCAAGCCCCCATGGCAGAGCAAGCATCCTTCATCGACCGACTCTCCGCACGTTTCGCTGGTGCGAAGGTCATCGTGGTCGAACCCCGCGGCGAAGTGACGCTGGAAGTGCCTGCCGCCGAGTGGCACGCCACCGCCCTGGCGCTGCGTGACGAGTTTGGTTTCGAGCAGGCCGTGGACCTCTGCGGCGTGGACTACCTGGGCTATGGCTCCGACGAATGGGACACCGCCGACGTGTCCTCGCACGGCTTCAGCCGCGGCGTCGAGGGCAAGGCGCAGGGCCGCTTCGCGTGGGGCGAGTTCCCCAGCGAGGAGAGTGCCGAAGGCGCTCGCCCGCAGCACATGCCGACCCAGCGCTTTGCCGTGGTGGCGCAGCTGCGCTCGTACCAGCACAACCTGATGATGCACCTGCGCTGCTTCGCACCTGACGAAGCGCTGCCGGTGGTGTCCTCGCTGACCGGCATCTGGCCGGGCCTGAACTGGTTCGAGCGCGAAGCGTTCGATCTGTATGGCGTGATCTTCGAAGGCCACCCGGACCTGCGCCGGATCCTGACCGACTACGGTTTCGTCGGCCATCCGTTCCGCAAGGACTTCCCGCTGATCGGCAATGTCGAAGTGCGCTACGACGAAGAAAAGAAGCGCGTGATCTACGAACCGGTCACCTCGGTGGAGCCGCGTGTCGGCGTGCCGCGCGTGATCCGCGACGACGCCCGTCTGCAGACCGCAGCCGGCGAGCGCGCGCAGGAGGCAGTGAAGTGAGCCACGTACACCAGGCCGGCGAAGCGTTCGCCAGCAATGCCGCCGAAAGCCGGCAGGAAATCCGCAACTACACCATGAACTTCGGCCCGCAGCATCCGGCCGCGCATGGCGTGCTGCGCCTGATCCTGGAGATGGACGGCGAGACCATCATGCGCGCCGACCCGCACGTCGGCCTGCTGCATCGTGGTACCGAGAAGCTGGCCGAGTCCAAGCCGTTCAACCAGTCGATCGGTTACATGGATCGCCTGGATTACGTGTCGATGATGTGCAACGAGCACGCCTACGTGCGCGCGATCGAGACCCTGATGGGCATCGAAGCGCCGGAGCGTGCGCAGTACATCCGTACCATGTACGACGAGATCACCCGCATCCTCAACCACCTGATGTGGCTGGGTTCCAACGCGCTCGACCTGGGCGCGATGGCGGTGATGCTGTATGCCTTCCGCGAGCGCGAAGAGCTGATGGACTGCTACGAAGCGGTTTCCGGCGCGCGCATGCACGCGGCGTACTACCGTCCGGGCGGTGTCTACCGCGACCTGCCGGACCACATGCCGAAGTACAAGGAATCCCGTTGGCACAAGGGCAAGGCGCTGAAGCAGCTCAATGCTTCGCGCGAGGGCTCGCTGCTGGATTTCCTGGAGAACTTCACCAATGAGTTCCCGGGTCGCGTCGACGAGTACGAAACCCTGCTGACCGACAACCGCATCTGGAAGCAGCGCACCGTCGGCATCGGCGTGGTCACCCCGGAACTGGCGCACCAGTGGGGCATGACCGGCGTCATGCTGCGCGGCTCGGGCATCGCCTGGGATCTGCGCAAGAAGCGTCCGTATGCCAAGTACGATGCCGTTGATTTCGACATTCCGCTGGGCAAGGAAGGCGACTGCTACGACCGTTATCTGGTCCGCGTCGCCGAGATGCGTGAGTCCAACCGCATCATCAAGCAGTGCGTGGCATGGCTGAAGGCCAACCCCGGCCCGGTCATGGTCAAGAACTTCAAGGTCGCTCCGCCCAGCCGCGAGGACATGAAGGACGACATGGAAGCGCTGATCCACCACTTCAAGCTGTTCAGCGAAGGCTACTGCGTGCCGGCCGGCGAGACCTACTCGGCGGTGGAGGCCCCGAAGGGTGAGTTCGGCTGCTACCTGGTTTCCGACGGCGCCAACAAGCCCTTCCGCGTGCACCTGCGTGCGCCGGGCTTCGCCCACCTGTCCTCGATCGACTCGGTCGTGCGCGGCCACATGCTGGCCGACGTGGTGGCGATGATCGGTACCTACGATCTGGTGTTCGGCGAGGTTGACCGGTAATGCCGTCTGCCACGCCAACGCCTGCTGCAGGCAGCCGGCGCAAGCCGGCGCCGCAGTTCCTGGAATTTCACGTTATGCATTTCGCTGAGGTCGGCCGATGAAGGCGACAGGTAATTTCGAGGCGGCGCGCGACGTCGACCCGATGGTGGTGCTGAGCGACAAGACCCGCGCTCACATCGATCACTGGCTGTCCAAGTTCCCGCCGGACCGCAAGCGCTCTGCCGTGCTGCAGGGCCTGCATGCGGCCCAGGAGCAGAATGAGGGCTGGCTGACCGACGAGCTGATCGCCGGCGTGGCCAAGTACCTGGACCTGCCGCCGGTGTGGGCCTACGAGGTCGCCAGCTTCTACTCGATGTTCGAGACCGAGAAGGTGGGCCGCAACAACGTGGCCATCTGCACCAACATCAGCTGCTGGCTCAATGGCGCCGAGGACATCGTGCGCCACTGCGAGAAGAAGCTGGGCATCAAGCACGGCGAATCGACCCCGGACGGCCGCGTCTACCTCAAGCGCGAGGAAGAGTGCCTGGCCGGCTGCGGCGGTGCGCCGATGATGGTCATCAACGGTCACTACCATGAGCGTCTGACCCTGGAAAAGGTCGACGAGCTGCTGGACGGGCTGGAGTAAGGGCATGGCACATCACCACGAATCCAAGGGCCCGGTCGGTCCCGCTCCGCTGCCGCACCAGGTGGTCTACACCACCCTGCATTACGACACTCCGTGGTCGTACGAAAGCTACCTCAAGACCGGTGGCTACGCTGCCCTGCGCAAGATCCTCGAAGAGAAGATCCCGCCGGAGCAGGTCATCGAGATGGTCAAGGCCTCCGGCCTGCGCGGCCGCGGTGGCGCAGGCTTCCCGACCGGCCTGAAGTGGTCCTTCATGCCCAAGGGCAACATGCAGAAGTACATCCTCTGCAATTCGGATGAATCCGAGCCGGGCACCTGCAAGGATCGCGACATCCTGCGTTACAACCCGCATTCGGTGGTGGAAGGCATGGCGATCGCCTGCTACGCCACCGGTTCGACCGTGGGCTACAACTACCTGCGCGGCGAGTTCCACCACGAGCCTTTCGAGCACTTCGAGCAGGCCCTGGCCGACGCTTACGCGAACGGCTGGCTGGGCAAGAACGTGCTGGGCTCAGGCGTGGACATCGACATCTACGGTGCTCTCGGTGCCGGTGCTTACATCTGCGGCGAAGAAACCGCGCTGATGGAATCGCTGGAAGGCAAGAAGGGACAGCCGCGCTACAAGCCGCCGTTCCCGGCCAACTTCGGCCTGTACGGCAAGCCGTCGACGATCAACAACACCGAGACCTACGGCTCGGTGCCGGCGATCATCCGCAACGGTCCGGAGTGGTTCAAGGGCCTGAGCCGGACCGCCAATGGCGGCCCGAAGTGCTTCTCGGTCTCCGGCTGCGTGCAGAACGGCGGCAACTTTGAAGTGCCGCTCGGCACCACCTTCGACGAGCTGCTGGAAATGGCCGGTGGCCTGCGCCCGGGCCGTACCCTGAAGGGTGCGATTCCGGGCGGCGTCTCCATGCCGGTGCTCACCGCGGCGGAGCTGAAGGGCCTGCCGATGGACTACGACACCATCCGTGCGCTGGGCTCCGGCCTGGGTTCCGGGGCGGTCGTGGTGCTGGATGACAGCGTGTGCTGCGTCAAGTTCGCCTGCCGCATCAGCCAGTTCTTCCACAAGGAATCCTGCGGCCAGTGCACGCCGTGCCGTGAAGGCACCGGCTGGATGCACCGCGTGCTCGAGCGCATCGTCGCCGGCAAGGCCACGATGGAGGACCTGCACCAGCTGAAGGCGGTGGCCGGCCAGATCGAAGGCCACACCATCTGTGCGTTCGGCGAAGCGGCGGCATGGCCCATCCAGGGCTTCCTGCGCCAGTTCTGGGACGAATTCGAGTACTACATCGTCAACGGTCATTCGATGGTTGACGGCAAGAAGGTGGAGGCAGCCGCCGCATGAGCGCGCAACCCGTAAACCCGAACGTGCCACCGGACCATGTGACCATCGAGATCGATGGCAAGTCCCTGGTCGTGCCCAAGGGTTCGATGATCATCCAGGCCGCCGACAAGGCCGGCATTCCGATTCCGCGCTTCTGCTACCACGAGAAGCTGCCGATCGCCGCCAACTGCCGCATGTGCCTGGTGGACGTGGAGAAGTCGCCGAAGCCGGCGCCGGCCTGCGCCACGCCGGTGATGGACGGCATGAAGGTCGCCACCCGCAGCGAGAAGGCGCTGAAGTTCCAGCGCTCGGTGATGGAGTTCCTGCTCATCAACCATCCGCTGGACTGCCCGATCTGCGATCAGGGCGGCGAGTGCGAGCTGCAGGACGTGTCGCTGGGCTATGGCCGTTCGGTCAGCCGCTTCAACGAGCGCAAGCGCGTGGTCCCGGACGAGGACATGGGTCCGCTGGTCGCCACCGAGATGACCCGCTGCATCCAGTGCACCCGCTGCGTCCGTTTCACCGCCGAAGTGGCGGGCACCTATGAACTGGGTGGCATGTACCGCGGCGAGAACCTGCAGATCGGTACTTACGACGGCAAGCCCCTGACCACCGAACTGTCCGGCAACGTCGTCGACGTCTGCCCGGTCGGCGCGCTGACCAACAAGGTGTTCCAGTTCCGTGCCCGTCCGTGGGAGCTGACCGCGCGCGAGTCGCTGGGTTACCACGACGCGATGGGGTCGAACCTGTTCCTGCATGTGCGCCGCGGTGAAGTGCTGCGTTCGGTGCCGCGCGACAACGAAGCGGTCAACGAATGCTGGCTGTCCGACCGCGACCGCTACTCGCACCAGGGCCTGTACAGCGAAGACCGTGCGGTCAAGCCGCTGCGCAAGGTCAACGGCGAGTGGAAGGAAGTGAGCTGGGCCGAAGGCCTGGCCGCTGCCGCCGACATCCTGAAGGCGAACCAGGGCGACACCCTGGGCGTGCTGGTGCACCCGTCGACCTCCAACGAGGAAGGCACTCTGCTGGCGCGCCTGGCCAAGGGCCTGGGTTCGGGCAACATCGATCACCGCATCAACAACCGCGATTTCTCCGACGCCGCCACCGCCGAAGTGTTCGGCCTGCCGCTGGCGGAGATCGAAGGCGCTGACCGCATCGTGGTTCTGGGCAGCAACATCCGCCATGAACTGCCGCTGCTGCATGCCCGCCTGCGCAAGGCGCAGACCCAGAACGGCGCGAAGATCCACGTCGTCAACCCGGTCGACTTCGACTTCGCCTTCAGCATCGCCGGCAAGCAGATCGTCGCACCGTCGCAGTTCGTCGATGCCTTGGCCAACGCCGAGCTGCGTTCGGCGGTGCAGGGTGGCAGCAACACCGTGCTGATCGTCGGTGCCATCGCCGAGAACCACCCGCAGGCTGCCGCGATCCGCGCCGCCGCGCGTGATTTCGCCACCGCCACCGGTGCCCGCCTGTGCCGCATTCCGCAGGGCGCCAACGCTGTCGGCCTGACCCGTGCGGGCGTGCTGCCGGCCGGCAGGGACGTCGCCGCGATGCTGGCGCAGCCGCGCCAGGCCTACGTGGTGTACGGCCTGGAGCCGGGCCTGGACTTCGCCGATGCGCCTGCCGCGCGCAAGGCGCTGGCCGGTGCCCAGGTCGTGGCGTTCAGCCACTTCGCCTGCGCCTCGACCCGCGACGTCGCCGATGTGATCCTGCCGATCGGTGCGCTGCCGGAAATCGACGCCACCCTGACCAACCTCGATGGCCGCGAACAGTCGGCCCGTGCCGGTGGCAAGCTGCCGGGCGAGGCCCGCGAAGGCTGGCGCGTCCTGCGTGCGCTGGGCGGTGAGCTGGCGGTGGCCGGTTTCGACTTCATCGATCTGGCGGGCCTGCGTGCCAGCCTGGCACCGGTATCGGTCACCGTGGCTGCGTCGGCCCAGCCGGCCGTTGCAGGCGAAGGCCTGGAAGTGGCCTCGACGGCGGCGATCTACCGCACCGATGCCGTGGTCCGCCGCGCTCCGGCGCTGCAGTCGCATCCGCTGAACAACGCCCCGCGCATCGTCCTCAACACGGAAGATGCCGCACGCCTGCAGCTGCAGGAAGGGCAGATGGCCAAGGTCGGCACCGATGCCGGTCGCGCCACCCTGCCGGTGGTGGTCGACGCCCGCGTCGCTGCGGGTTCGGTCTGGATTGAATCGGGCCACGGCGCGACCGCGCCGCTGGGTGCCGCTCGCGTAACGGTGGTGGCTGCATGAACGAATTGCTGTTGAACGCGGTCGATCCGCTGCACCAGTGGCTGCTCGGCCTCGGTGACATCGGCGCGCTGCTCTGGATCATCCTGAAGATCCTGGTGATCACCGTACCGGTGATCGTCTCGGTGGCCTTCTACGTGGTCTGGGAACGCAAGCTGATCGGCTGGATGCACGTCCGCCATGGCCCGATGTACGTGGGCATGGGCATCTTCCAGGCCTTCGCCGACGTCTTCAAGCTGCTGTTCAAGGAAGTGGTCCAGCCGAGCAACGCCAACAAGGCGATCTACCTGCTGGCACCGCTGATCACCCTGGCCCCGGCGTTCGCGGCCTGGGCGGTGATTCCGTTCGATTCGCAGATCGTGCTGTCCAACGCCAATGCCGGCCTGCTGTACCTGCTGGCGATGACCTCGCTGGGCATCTACGGCATCATCCTGGCCGGCTGGGCGTCCAACTCGAAGTATGCGTTCCTGGGTGCGATGCGTGCCTCGGCGCAGATGATCAGCTACGAAATCGCGATGGGCTTCGCCCTGGTCGGCGTCATGATCGCTTCGGGCAGCCTGAACCTGAGCAACATCGTGATGGCCCAGGCCGGCAGTTCCGGCTTCTTCGACTGGTTCCTGATTCCGCTGTTCCCGCTGTTCGTCGTGTACTGGGTGTCCGGCGTGGCCGAGACCAACCGTGCGCCGTTCGACGTGGTGGAAGGCGAGTCGGAAATCGTCGCTGGCCACATGGTCGAGTACTCGGGCGGCGCGTTCGCGCTGTTCTTCCTGGCCGAGTACGCGAACATGATACTGATCAGTTTCCTGATCTCGATCTTCTTCCTCGGTGGCTGGCTGAGCCCGATCCAGGGCTGGGTCGATCCGGGCACTGTGTCGCCGCTGGTCGACTGGATCTGGAAGGGTGGCGCGCCGTGGCTGTTCGTCAAGGTGTTCTTCTTCGCCAGTGCCTACATCTGGTTCCGTGCCAGCTTCCCGCGCTTCCGCTACGACCAGATCATGCGCCTGGGCTGGAAGGTCTTCATTCCGCTGACCATTTTCTGGATCGCGGTCACCGCCGTCATGGTGTTCTTCGGCGTGATTCAAAAGGGCGTCTAAAGTGATGAACAGGATTACCCATTACTTCAAGAGCCTGCTGCTGCTCGAACTGCTGGCCGGCCTTTGGCTGACGCTGAAGTACAGCGTCAGGCCGAAGTACACGATGATGTACCCGATGGAGAAGTTCCCGCAGTCGCCGCGCTTCCGTGGCCTGCATGCGCTGCGCCGCTATCCCAACGGTGAAGAGCGCTGCATCGCCTGCAAGCTGTGCGAGGCGGTCTGCCCGGCGCTGGCCATCACCATCGATTCGGCCAAGCGCGAGGACGGCACCCGCCGCACCACCCGCTACGACATCGACCTGTTCAAGTGCATCTTCTGCGGCTTCTGTGAGGAAAGCTGCCCGGTGGACTCGATCGTCGAAACCCACATCCTCGAGTACCACTTCGAGAATCGTGGCGAAAACATCGTTACCAAGCCGCAGCTGCTGGCCCTGGGCGACCGTCTCGAATCCGAGATCGCCGAGCGTCGCGCCGCCGATGCCGCTTACCGCTGAGGTCGAGAGATGGATTGGGTAAATATCGCTTTCTGGGTCTTCGCCATCGTGGCCGGCATCTCCGCCGCGGCGGTGATCAGCGTGCGCAACCCCGTGCATGCCGTTCTGTGCCTGGTGCTGACCTTCTTCTCCGTTGCCTGCGTGTGGCTGCTGGTGGGCGCCGAGTTCCTCGGTGTGGCGCTGGTGCTGGTCTACGTCGGCGCGGTGATGGTGCTGTTCCTGTTCGTGGTGATGATGCTCGACATCGATCCGTCGAACCTGCGTGAGGGCTGGGTGCGTTACCTGCCGGTCGGCCTGGTCGTGGCCGTGGCGATGCTGGTGCAGATGCTGATGCTGATCGGCGTCAAGGGCAGGGCGGTCAACCCGTTCCCGTCCGACAATGCCGCCGCTCTGGCCGCTGACACGTCCAACGTCACCTGGCTGGCCCGCAGCCTGTTCACCGAGTACCTGCTGCCGTTCGAGTTCGCCGCCGTCATCCTGACCGTGGCCGTGGTGGCCGCGGTGATGCTGACCCTGCGTCGCCGCGAAGGCCTGAAGACCCAGAACCCGACGCAGCAGACCATGGTCAAGGCGCACGATCGCCTGCGCGTGGTCAAGATGAGTGCCGAGCAGCCGGTGGTGCACAGCAACAGCACGCCTGCGGCGGGCGAAGAGGAGACCAAGGCATGATCACTCTGGGCCATATCCTGGCGCTGGGCGCGGTGCTGTTCTGCATCAGCCTTGCCGGCATCTTCCTCAACCGCAAGAACATCATCGTGCTGCTGATGTCCATCGAGTTGATGCTGCTGTCGGTGAACATCAACTTCGTCGGATTCTCGCGCCAGCTGGGCGATCCATCCGGCCAGCTGTTCGTGTTCTTCATCCTGACCGTCGCCGCTGCCGAGGCCGCCATCGGCCTGGCGATCCTGGTGACCCTGTTCCGTACCCGCCGCACGATCAATGTCGGCGAAGTCGATTCGCTGAAGGGCTGATCCACAGATGGAAATCACTCTCTCCAAGAGTCTGTTGATCGCAGTGGTGCTTGCACCGCTGTTCGGCAGCATCATCGCCGGCCTGTTCGGTCGCCAGGTCAAGCGCTTCGGCGCGCAGACCATCACCATCCTCGGCGTTGCGGTTGCGTGCGGCCTGTCGATGTACACGCTCTACCAGCTGCTGTGGGGCGGGGCGCAGCCGTTCAACCAGAACGTCTACACCTTCTTCGAAGTCGGCCAGTACTCGGCCCACGTCGGTTTCATGGTCGACAAGCTGACCGCGATGATGATGGTGGTGGTGACCTTCGTGTCGCTGCTGGTCCACATCTACACGATCGGCTACATGCAGGACGATCCGGGCTACCAGCGCTTCTTCAGCTACATCTCGCTGTTCACCTTCTCGATGCTCACCCTGGTGATGAGCAACAACTTCCTGCAGCTGTTCTTCGGCTGGGAAGCGGTGGGCCTGGTGTCGTACCTGCTGATCGGCTTCTGGTTCAAGCGCCCGACAGCGATCTTCGCCAACATGAAGGCGTTCCTGGTCAACCGCGTCGGTGACTTCGGCTTCCTGCTGGGTATCGCCGGCGTGCTGTGGGTGTTCGGCACCCTGGACTACTCCGAGGTATTCTCGCAGGCCAGCATGCTGGCCGACCCGCGCGCCCAGCTGCAGATCTGGGACGGCACCCTGTTCGGGATGCAGCTGCTGAACGAGCCGGTGATCTGGTCGATCGCCACCCTGATCTGCATCTGCCTGTTCATCGGCGCCATGGGCAAGTCGGCCCAGGTCCCGCTGCACGTGTGGCTGCCGGATTCGATGGAGGGCCCGACGCCGATCTCGGCGCTGATCCACGCCGCGACCATGGTGACCGCCGGTATCTTCATGGTCACCCGCATGTCGCCGCTGTTCGAGCTGTCGCAGACCGCGCTGGACTTCATCCTGTTCATCGGTGCCACCACGGCCTTCTTCACCGGCCTGATCGGTATCGTGCAGAACGACATCAAGCGCGTGGTCGCGTACTCGACGCTGTCGCAGCTGGGCTACATGACCGTGGCGCTGGGTGTTTCGGCCTATTCGGCTGCCGTGTTCCACTTGATGACCCACGCCTTCTTCAAGGCGCTGCTGTTCCTCGGCGCCGGTTCGGTCATCATCGCCATGCACCACGAGCAGGACATGCGCAAGATGGGCGGCCTGCGCAGGTACATGCCGATCACCTTCATCACCATGTGGATCGGTACCCTGGCCCTGGTCGGTACGCCGTTCTTCTCCGGTTTCTACTCGAAGGACACCATCATCGAGGCCGCCGAGATCCATGCCCATATCCAGGGCAGCTGGGTGGCCACCTATGGCTACTGGGCGGTGCTGGGCGGCGTGCTGGTGACCAGCTTCTACAGCTTCCGCCTGCTGTTCATGACCTTCCATGGCAAGGAGCGCTTCCGCGACGCGCATGACGATCATGGCCACGGCCATGACGATCACCATGCCGCCGATGCGCACCATGCCGACGCCCACCATGACGACCACGGTCATGGCCACGGCGCGCACGAGCCGCACGAGACCCCGTGGGTGGTCACTCTGCCGCTGATCCTGCTGGCCATCCCGTCGATCGCCATCGGCTTCTTCAGCATCGGTCCGATGCTGCACGGCACCGACTGGGCCGGCCACCACGCCCATGAGGCGATCAAGGGCCAGGCGACCACGTTCTTCACCGGCATCGTCGACTTCTACGATCCGGCCAAGAACACCGTGGCCTTCCTCGGCGAGGAGTTCCATGGCCCGGTGGCGTTCGCGCTGCACGGCATGATGCTGCCGCCGTTCTGGCTGACCCTGGCGGGCTTCCTGCTGGCCGCGTTGTTCTACCTGTGGAAGCCGGACCTGTCGGGCAAGGCACGCAAGGCCTTCGCCCCGCTGGTGTCGGTGCTGGAAAACAAGTACGGCTTCGACAAGCTGTGGATCGATGGCTTTGCCGGTGGCAGCGTCAAGCTCGGCAGGGTCTCGCGCTGGATCGACAGCAACATCGTCGACGGCGTGGTCAATCTCTCGGCACGTGTTGTGGACGTCGCAGCCGGCGTGCTGCGTCGTACCCAATCCGGTTTCCTCTATCACTACGCCTTCGCGATGATCATCGGCCTGATTGCCCTGCTGGGCGTGCTGATGCATTACCTGCGTTGATGACCTGTACGGAATAAGAAGACGTGTCGAACTGGCCTCTACTCAGTGTCCTCATCTGGCTGCCGATCATCGGTGGTGCCCTGATCCTTGCGATCCGTGATGCTCAGACCGCCCGCTGGGCGTCGCTGGGCGTGGCGGTGCTGACCTTCGTGGCGAGCCTCTCGCTGCTGGGCGGCTACAACCCGGGCATCGATGGCCTGCAGTTCGTCGAGACCCATGCGTGGATCCCGGCGTACAAGATCGGCTACAACCTGGGCGTGGACGGCATCGCCGTGGCGCTGATCCTGCTGACCACCCTGGTCAGCGTGCTTGCCCTGATCGGTGCCTGGAGCGCGATCGACAAGCGCGTCAACCAGTACGTGGCGGCCTTCCTGATCCTGGAAGGCGTCACCGTCGGCATCTTCGCCGCGACGGACGCGATGCTGTTCTACGTGTTCTTCGAAGCGATGCTGATCCCGATGTTCCTCATCATCGGTGTCTGGGGTGGCCCGCGTCGCATCTACGCCGCACTGAAGTTCTTCCTCTACACCTTCCTCGGCTCCGTGCTGATGCTGGTGGCGCTGATCTACCTGTACATGAAGGGCGGCAGCTTCCAGCTGGCCGATCTGTACGCGCTGCCGCTGACGGCCAAGGAGCAGACCTGGATCTTCTTCGCCTTCCTGATCGCCTTCGCGGTCAAGGTGCCGATGTTCCCGGTGCACACCTGGCTGCCGGATGCGCACGTGGAAGCGCCGACCGCCGGTTCGGTGATCCTGGCCGCCATCGCGCTGAAGATCGGTGGTTACGGCTTCCTGCGCTTCAACCTGCCGATCGTGCCGGATGCTTCGCTGGAGTGGGCCTGGCTGGTGATCGCGCTGTCGCTGATCGCGGTGATCTACGTTGGCCTGGTCGCCCTGGTCCAGGACGACATGAAGAAGCTGATCGCGTACTCGTCGATCGCGCACATGGGTTTCGTCACCCTGGGTACCTTCATTGCCCTGTGGCTGGTGCGTGAAGCCGGCAACGTCGATGCGGCCCGCCTGGGCCTGCAGGGCGCGATGGTGCAGATGATCTCGCACGGCTTCGTGTCGGGTGCGATGTTCTCCTGCGTCGGCGTGCTGTACGACCGCATGCACAGCCGCCGCATCGCCGATTACGGCGGTGTGGTCAATGTGATGCCCTGGTTCGCCACCTTCGCCATGCTGTTCTTCATGGCCAATGCGGGCCTGCCGGGCACCAGCGGTTTCGTCGGCGAGTTCATGGTCATCCTGTCCGCCTTCCAGCGTAACCCGTGGATCGCCCTGGGCGCGGCCACCACCCTGATCATCGGTGCGGCCTATACCCTGTGGCTGTACAAGCGCATCTTCTTCGGCGAAGTGGCCAACAGCCATGTCGCCGAACTGAAGGACATCAACGGCCGCGAATGGCTGGTGCTGGGCGTGTTCGCCATCGGCGTGCTTGCCCTGGGCATCTACCCCAAGCCGCTGACCGACCTGATGGAGCCCTCGATCGCGAAGCTGGCGATGCAGATCGCATCCAGCAAGCTGCTGTAATTCCAGGATTTGATGATGACCACCTCGCCGCTGCTGCCATTGACCGCTGCTGACCTGCCTCCGCTCGCCCCCGAGCTGGTGCTGATCGGCAGCGCCTTCGCCCTGATGATCCTCGACCTGTTCGTCAGCGAGCGGAACAAGATCGTCACCCACCTGTTCTCGGTTGCTGCACTGGCCGTCGTGCTGTTCATGCTGGCGACCGGCGTGGGCGGGCAGGGAGAGGTCTTCCATGGCATGTTCGTGCGCGATACCGCCGCGGACGTGATGAAGACCGGGATCGTGCTGCTCAGCGGCCTGACCCTCGTGTACGGCTGGCGCTACCTGCGCGACCGCAACCTGTTCCAGGGCGAGATCCCGGTGCTGATCCTGTTCGGCACGGCCGGCATGATGATCCTGGTCTCGGCCGGCAGCCTGCTGATGGTCTACCTGGGCCTGGAACTGCTGGCGCTGTGCTCGTATGCGCTGGTGGCCAGCAACCGCGACAGCGGCCTGGCCTCGGAAGCGGCGATGAAGTACATCGTGCTCGGTTCGCTTGCCTCCGGCCTGCTGCTGTATGGCATGTCGCTGATCTACGGCGCCACCGGCAGCCTGCACCTGGACGTGATCCGCGATGCCATCCCGCATTCCGAAGAGCGCGTGCTGCTGATCACCGGCGCGGTGTTCATGATCGCGGGCGTGGCCTTCAAGCTGGGTGCGGCACCGTTCCACATGTGGCTGCCGGACGTCTACCAGGGTGCGCCGGCGCCGATCGCGCTGTTCATCAGCTCGGCACCGAAGCTGGCTGCGTTCGGCATGGCCTACCGCCTGCTGGAAATGGGCGTGGGTCCGCTGTCGACCGAGCTGCAGCTGCTGATCGCCGGCCTGGCCGCCGTATCGCTGGTGATCGGCAACCTGATGGCGATCGCGCAGAGCAATCTCAAGCGCATGCTGGCGTTCTCCACCGTCTCGCACATCGGCTTCCTGCTGATGGGCATCGCCGGTGGTGGCTCGCAGGGCTACGCTGCCGCGCTGTTCTATGCGCTGGCCTACGCCATCATGTCCACCGCTGCCTTCGGCGCGATCATCGCGCTGTCGCGTGCCGGCTTCGAGGCCGAGAACATCGAGGACTTCAAGGGCCTGAACGCCCGCAACCCGTGGATGGCCGGCCTGGTGCTGTGCATCATGGCGTCGCTGGCGGGCATTCCGCCGTTCCTCGGCTTCTGGACCAAGCTGGCGGTGCTGGGTGCGGCCGTCAACGGCGGCCTGCTGTGGCTGGCGATCCTCGGCGTGCTGTGCGCAGTGGTCGGCTGCTTCTACTACCTGCGGGTCATCAAGGTCATGTACTTCGATGAGCCGGTGGGCGAGGCCATTCCGCGCGGCAACGACCGCGTGCTGGGCCTGGTGCTGGGCGTGAACGCGCTGGCGCTGCTGGCCCTGGGCCTGGCCTGGAACCCGATCATGGTCTGGTGCCAGCAGGCTTTTGCGCATCTTGCATAAAAGTTGACACAAAGCTGCGCGATTCGTGTAATATGCGCAGCCTGAGTTGTCACTGCAGCGGTTCAGCCAGAACATCGTTGCAATGGCCCCCTCGTCAGGGTGGGGCAGCAGTTCAAACACTTCCGGTGCGGGGTGGAGCAGTCTGGCAGCTCGTCGGGCTCATAACCCGAAGGTCGCAGGTTCAAATCCTGCCCCCGCTACCAACATCGGGCCGGCGCCATCCGGCTTGATGAATGAGGGAAAGCTTGCATTTATTGCACTTATGCCTCATGATTCCGCTTCTGATGCGGGGTGGAGCAGTCTGGCAGCTCGTCGGGCTCATAACCCGAAGGTCGCAGGTTCAAATCCTGCCCCCGCTACCAAGTAAAGAGATCGCCTTCGAAGTCCTGCTTCGAAGGCGTTTTTCTTTGGGGTCTGTGTGCTTTCCACGTGTTCGGGGTCAGATCCCTTTTTCCGTGGAAAAGGGATCTGACCCCGGGTCCCTGCCTTGCACCAGCGCGGTGCAGCCGCTATCATCATCGGCCTAAGCAGTACCCCTGAAGGCGGCGCTCCCCTGGGGAGACCTCACCCGGAAGGAGGGCTCGCAACATGCCTTCGCGGCGTGCTGCAACCGGAATCCAGTCACCGGAGTCTTTCCGGAAAAAGGGGCCCTGCGGGCCCTTTGTCGTTTCCGGGGCGTCATGTTCACGCCGGCCATGGCCGGCACCCAACCAAGAGATCAAGGCAGGCTGTGAGCGACAAGGCAACCGACATCGCGAATCTGCTCGCCCCGACCGTTGTGTCGCTGGGCCTGGAGCTGCTGGGCGTTGAGTATCTGCCGGCCCCCGGCGGTGCGACCCTGCGCCTTTACATCGATGTGCCGCTGGCTGAACAGCCCGAGCGCATCATCAATGTCGACGACTGCGAGCGGGTCAGCCGCGAAGTGTCGGCGCAGCTGGACGTCGAAGACCCGATCAGCGGCAACTACACGCTGGAAGTGTCCTCGCCGGGCGTCGATCGTCCGCTGTTCAACCTGGAGCAGTTCACTCGCCACCTGGGGGAGTCGGCCAAGGTCACCCTGAAGCTGCCGCAGGACAACCGACGTCGCCTGCAGGGCCGTATCGAAGCGACCGACGAGGCTGCGGGCACCATCACCTTCATCGTCGACAAGGCCGAAGTGGTCGTGTCGGCGGACAACATCGACAAGGCACGGATCCTGCCCGACTGGGTGGCGCTGGGGCTGGCCCCGAGCAAGCCGACCGGTCCGGCACCGAAGCGTCCGAAGCCGAACAAGAATTCTTCTTCCAACGAGCCGGCGGCAAAGAAGCCGCGCGCGGAGTGAGCCAATGAGCAAGGAACTGTTGCTGGTAGTCGACGCGGTCGCCAACGAGAAGGGCGTGCCGCGTGAAGTGATCTTCGATGCCATCGAGGCCGCCCTGGCCTCGGCAGCGAAGAAGCGCTATCCCGACGAGGAAGTGCTGACCCGCGTGGTCATCGACCACAAGGATGGCAGCTACGAAACCTTCCGTCGCTGGGAAGTGGTGGCCGATGACGTGGTCATGGAGTCGCCCGACCGCCAGATCCGCCTGATGGACGCCATCGATGAAGCCGAGGGCGTGGACGTCGGCGATTACATCGAAGAGCAGATCGAGAACCCGGACTTCGGCCGCATCGCCGCCCAGGCCGCCAAGCAGGTGATCGTGCAGCGCGTTCGCGAAGCCGAGCGCCAGCAGGTCGTGGACGCATGGAAGGACCGCGTCGGCGAGCTGATCACCGGTGTGGTCAAGCGTGCCGAGCGTGGCAACATCTACGTCGACCTCGGCGGCAACGCCGAAGGCTTCATCCCGAAGGACAAGGGCATTCCGCGCGACGTGCTGCGCGCCGGTGACCGCGTCCGCGGCTACCTGGCCGAAGTGCGCTCGGAGCCGCGTGGCCCGCAGCTGTTCATCAGCCGCGCCGCACCGGAGTTCATGATCGAGCTGTTCAAGCTGGAAGTGCCGGAAGTCGGTCAGGGCCTGGTGGAAATCAAGGCCTGTGCCCGCGATCCGGGCGACCGCGCCAAGATCGCCGTGCTGGCCCACGACCAGCGCACCGATCCGATCGGTGCCTGCATCGGCATGCGCGGTTCGCGCGTGCAGGCGGTGTCCAACGAGCTCAATGGCGAGCGCGTGGATATCGTGCTGTGGAACGACAACCCGGCCAACTTCGTCATCAATGCGATGGCGCCGGCCGAGGTGCAGTCGATCATCGTCGATGAGGACAAGCACTCGATGGATCTGGCCGTTGCCGAGGACCGCCTGGCCCAGGCGATCGGCAAGGGTGGCCAGAACGTGCGCCTGGCCAGCCGCCTGACCGGCTGGCAGCTCAACGTGATGACCCAGGACCAGGTCACCGCCAAGTCGGAGGCCGAGCAGGCTTCGGCCCGCCAGCTGTTCATGGACAAGCTGGAAGTGGACGAGGAGATCGCCGGCATCCTGGTCAGCGAAGGCTTCGGCACCGTCGAGGAAATCGCTTATGTCCCGGTCGGCGAACTGCTGGCCGTGGAAGGTTTCGACGAGGATATCGTCGAAGAGCTGCGCGCTCGTGCCCGCGATGCGCTGCTCAATGAGGCCCTGGCAGTCGAGGAAGGCCTTGAAGACGGCCAGCCGGCGCAGGACCTGCTGTCCCTGCAGGGCATGGACGAAGCCACCGCGTATGCGCTGGCCGGCCACGGCGTGCGCACCAGCGAGGATCTCTCCGACCTGGCCGCCGACGAGGTCGTGGACTTCGGCATCGAAGGGCTGGACCAGGAGCGCGCCGCCGCGCTGATCCTGGCCGCGCGTGCCGAGGAGATCGCCCGACTGGAACGCGGCGAATGAGCCGGCAATGAACAGGGCCCTGAGCCGCTCAGGGCGTAGAATCCGCGCCACCTCCAGATGCGGGGGGGCGCCCACAAGATCATAGGATCCGAATGTCGCAGCAAACCACCATCCGCAAGCTTGCCGAACTGGTCAACACACCGGTCGAAAAACTGCTTGAACAGCTGGCCGGTGCCGGCATGAAGTTCAGCGGTCCCGACCAGGTCGTGACCAGCACCGAGAAGGTGAAGCTCCTGGGCTTCCTTCGTCGTTCGCACGGCAAGCCCGAGCAGGCGCCGGAAGAGACCGATCAGTCTGCAAAGAAGATCACCCTCAACCGCCGTAAACAGCAGGAAGTGACGGTCAATTCCGGTCGCAGCAAGACGACCGTGAATGTCGAGGTGCGCCAGAAGCGTACCTACGTCAAGTCCGATGGTGGTCGTGCGATGACTCCGGACGAAGAGCGCGCCGACATCCTGCGCAAGCTGGAAGAGTCGCGCGCCCGCAACCTCGCCGAACAGCAGGCATTGGCCGAGAAGGACCGTCTGCGCGACGAGGCCATCGTCCGTGCACGCGAGGAAGAGATTGCCGCCAAGGAGCGTGCCGAAGCCGAGAAGAAGGCTGCAGAGGAAGCAGCGGTTGCCGCCAAGGCCGCCGAGGCGCTGGCCGCCAGCCAGCCGAAGACGCGCGCTCCGATCGACGAAACCGCACCGCGTCCGCCGCGTACCCCGGCCGCAGCCCCGGCTGCCCCGCGTGGCGCTCCGCCACGCAGCGATGACCGCAACAACCGCAGCGCGCCGCGCAACGAGCGTGGCCCGGGCGATCGTTTCTCCGGCCAGATGCACCTGTCGGCCGCCGACCGTGCACGTCGTGGCAACAGCAACAGCACGACCCGTGGTCGTCCGGGCGGCCGGAACCAGGCCGGCGGCCGTCGCGACATGTCGCGCGGTGGCAGCAACGCCGGTCCGCATGCCTTCGAACGTCCGACCGCCCCGGTCGTGCGTGAAGTGGCGATCGGCGACACGATCACCGTGGCCGACCTGGCGCAGAAGCTCGCGCTGAAGGGCGGCGAGGTGGTCAAGGCGCTGTTCAAGATGGGCGTGATGGCCACCATCACCCAGTCCATCGACCACGACACGGCGGCGCTGGTGACCGAGGAACTCGGCCACAAGGCGATCCGTGCCAACGACAACGACGCCGAAGACGCACTGCTGGCATCGACCGGTGAAAACCAGGGCGAAGCCGTGCAGCGCCCGCCGGTGGTCACCATCATGGGCCACGTCGACCACGGCAAGACCTCGCTGCTGGATTACATCCGCCGCACCAAGGTCGCCACCGGCGAAGCCGGCGGCATCACCCAGCACATCGGTGCGTACCACGTGGATACGCCGAAGGGCGTGATCAGCTTCCTGGATACCCCGGGCCACGCAGCCTTCACTTCGATGCGTGCCCGCGGTGCCAAGCTGACCGATATCGTGGTGCTGGTGGTCGCTGCCGATGACGGCGTGATGCCGCAGACCAAGGAAGCGATCCAGCATGCCCGTTCCGCCGGCGTGCCGCTGATCGTGGCAATCAACAAGATCGACAAGTCCGACGCCGATCCGATGCGGGTCAAGAACGAACTGCTGACCGAGCAGGTCGTGGCCGAAGACTTCGGTGGCGACACCCAGATGGTGGAGATCTCGGCCAAGACCGGCCTGGGCATCGACGACCTGCTGGACGCCATCTCGATCCAGGCCGAACTGCTGGAGCTGAAGGCTGTCGATGAAGGCCGCGCGTCCGGCGTGGTGATTGAATCGTCGCTGGACAAGGGCCGCGGCCCGGTCGCCACCGTGCTCGTGCAGCAGGGCCGCCTGAAGAAGGGCGATTACCTGGTGTGCGGCATCCAGTACGGCCGCGTGCGAGCGCTGTTCGACGAAACCGGCAAGCAGCCGGAGTTCGCCGGCCCGTCCATCCCGGTGCAGGTCCTGGGCCTGTCCGGCGTGCCGGAAGCCGGTGACGACTTCGTGGTGGTCGAGGACGAGCGTCTGGCCAAGGACGTTGCCCAGCAGCGTGAGACCAAGCGCCGCGAGTCGCGCCTGGTCGCCACGGCGGGCAGCCGGATGGAAGACATCATGGCGACCCTGGGCAAGGGTGAGGGCCAGCAGGTCCTCAACCTGGTCATCAAGGCCGACGTGCAGGGTTCGGTGCAGGCGCTGAGCCAGGCCCTGGTCGCGCTGTCCAACGACGACATCCGCATCAACGTGATCCACTCCGGCGTGGGCGGCATCACCGAGTCGGACGCCAATTCGGCTGCCGCCTCCAAGGCCACCGTCATCGGCTTCAACGTGCGTGCGGATGCTTCGGCCCGTCGCATCATCGAATCCAACGGCGTGGACCTGCGTTACTTCTCGATCATCTATGACGTGATCGATCAGGTGAAGCAGGTGGCCTCCGGTCTGCTGGGCGTGGAGATCCGCGAAGAGATCATCGGTATCGCCGAGGTCCGCGATGTCTTCCGCAGCTCCAAGCTGGGCGCCGTCGCCGGCTGCATGGTCATCGAAGGCGTGGTCAAGCGCAGCAAGCCGATCCGCGTCCTGCGCGACAGCGTGGTGGTGTTCGAAGGCGAGCTGGAATCGCTGCGTCGCTTCAAGGAAAACGTCGAGGAAGTCCGCAACGGTACCGAATGCGGTATCGGCGTGAAGGCTTACAACGACGTCAAGCCGGGCGACCAGATCGAGTGCTTCGAGCGCATCGAAGTGCCGCGTACCCTGTAATGCTGCAATGGACCGGCCCTCGCGGGCCGGTCCGCCCCAGGTGGCGCCCGACCCCGGTCGGGCCGTCTCTCCCGGTAGGGCCCGACCTTGGTCGGGTCACATTCAATTCAAGAGCCCGACCGCGTGCCCAAGACTTTCCATCGAACCGACCGTGTCTCCGCCCAGCTGCGCCGTGAACTCGGCACCCTGGTGCACAACGCCGTGCGCGAGCACGGGTTGCCCTCGGTGAGCGTGTCCGACGTGGAAATCACCCGCGACATGGCCCATGCCAAGGTCTTTGTCACCGCGCTGATGCCGGAACGTTCGGCCGAAGCGGTGGCCGGCCTGAAGGAACTGGGCTATCGCCTGCGCATGGACCTGGCCCGGGCGATGAAGCTGCGTCACGTGCCGGAGCTGCATTTCCATTACGACGACTCGGTTGATCGGGGCGAGCACATCGACAACATCCTGCGCGATCTGCCCGACACCGTGGCTGCCGAGAAGCGCCGCGAAAGCGACGAAGAATAACCGCGCGACGCCGGGCATGCCCGGCGTTGCTGCATTCCGGCTGCGCGATGTCTGATGCAGGCCGCGCCGCGCGCTTGCCGGGCATGGTCCGGCGCTACACCCGTATCTGTCATGACCCGAATTCAGTTCCGCCGCCTGGACGGCATCCTGCTGCTCGACAAGTCGACCGGCATGAGCTCCAACGCTGCCCTGCAGGTGGCGCGCCGCCTGTTCCGTGCCGAGAAGGGCGGGCATACCGGCAGTCTCGACCCGCTGGCCACCGGCCTGCTGCCGTTGTGCTTCGGCGAGGCGACCAAGATCGCCGGCCTGCTGCTGGGCTCGGCCAAGGCCTATGACGCCGAGATCGTGCTCGGCCAGACCACCGACACCGATGACGCCGAAGGCGAGGTGCTGCTGCAGCGCCCGGTGCCGCAGATCACTGCTGACGTCCTGCAGGCCGCGCTGGCACCGCTGACCGGCAGCATCCGCCAGCGGGCCCCGATCTATTCAGCGCTGAAGCAGGGAGGCGAGCCGCTGTACGTGAAGGCCCGCCGCGGCGACGCCATCGAGGCGCCGGAGCGGCAGGTCCAGGTGCATGCCATCGAGGTCCTGGAACAGCAGCCCGAGCGGCTGCGCCTGCGCGTCACCTGTGGCTCGGGTACCTACATCCGCAGCCTGGCGCGTGATCTCGGCGAGGCGCTGGGCTGTGGTGCGCACATCAGCGCCCTGCGCCGGCTGTGGGTGGAGCCGTTCCGCGAGCCGGCGATGGTCACCCTGGACCAGCTGCGGGCCATGGTCGAAACGGGCGACCTGGCGGCCATGGATGCCCTGCTGCTGCCGCTGGCCGACGGTCTGGCCGGGTATCCGCGGGTGGAGCTGGACGCCGGCCAGACGCAACGGTTCTGCATGGGGCAGCGGTTGCGCGATGCCGGCTGGCCGCGCGGTCTGGTGGCGGTGTTCGGTCCGGACGCCGCTGTCCAGGGCCTCGGTCAGGTCGATGACAGTGGCCTGCTGGCCCCGCAGCGCCGATTCAACCTCTGAACAGGGCGGGGCGGTTCAGCCCCGGTCCTTGTCCCCGGAGCCCCTGGCCGTTACAATTTCGCGGCCATTTTCTGGCAGCCTGCCCCGCGCAGGTTTCATCCCCGTAGTCCACGGCGAGCCTGGCGGTGCGCGAAGCGCGTTCCTGCCGGCCACGCATCACTGAGAAAAAGACATGTCGATCGACACCCAGAAGGTCATTGAAGACAACAAGCGCAGCGCCGCCGACACCGGCTCCCCGGAAGTCCAGGTGGCCCTGCTGACCGCCCGCATCGAACTGCTGACCGGCCACTTCAAGACCCACAAGAAGGATCACCACAGCCGCCGCGGCCTGCTGCAGATGGTCAACCGCCGTCGCAGCCTGCTCGACTACCTGAAGAAGAAGGACGTCGAGCGTTACAAGGCCCTGATCGAGAAGCTTGGCCTGCGTCGCTAAGCAACGAATCCCCCGCGGCGCAGCGATGCGCCGCGGTTTTGTTTTGTAGTACCGCAATCCCCGATTCAGGCCGGAACGATCCGGTCACCCGCTGGCGGCAAGGGTCGCCGACGGTCCAAATTCGCAGACAGCATCCCCAAGGACACCCTCCGTGGCAAAAATCACCAAAACCTTCCAGTACGGCAAGCACACCGTCACGCTTGAGACCGGCGAAGTCGCCCGTCAGGCCAGCGGCGCCGTCATCGTCAAGATGGACGACACCGTACTGCTGGTCACCGCCGTCGCCGCCAAGAGCGCGCGCGAAGGCCAGGACTTCTTCCCGCTGACCGTCGACTATCAGGAGAAGTTCTACGCCGGCGGCCGCATTCCGGGTGGTTTCTTCAAGCGCGAAGGCCGTGCGACCGAGAAGGAAACCCTGATCTCGCGTCTGATCGACCGTCCGATCCGTCCGCTGTTCCCGGAAGACTACAAGAACGAAGTGCAGATCATCGCCACGGTGATGTCGCTGAACCCGGACGTGGACGGTGACATTCCGGCCCTGATCGGTGCTTCGGCGGCCCTGGCTCTGGCCGGCACCCCGTTCATGGGTCCGATCGGCGCTGCCAAGGTCGGTTACAAGAACGGCGAGTACATCCTGAACCCGACCGTCAGTGAACTGGCTGACTCGCAGCTGGAACTGGTCGTTGCCGGTACCTCCAACGCCGTGCTGATGGTCGAATCCGAAGCCGCGCTGCTGTCGGAAGAAGTGATGCTGGGCGCCGTGACCTTCGGTCACCGCGAAATGCAGAAGGTCATCAACGCGATCAACGAGCTGACCGTCGAAGCCGGCACCAAGCCGTCGACCTGGGAAGCCCCGGCCAAGAACGAAGCGCTGATCGCCGCCCTGAAGGAAGCCATCGGCCCGCGCCTGGGCGAAGCCTTCCAGGTGCGTGACAAGCTGCAGCGTCGCGACGCCATCTCGGCGATCAAGAAGGACGTGGTCGAAGCCCTGGCCGGCCGCGTGGCTGCCGAAGGCTGGAACCCGGCCGAGCTGTCGAAGGAATTCGGCGAACTGGAATACCGCACCATGCGCGACTCGGTGCTGGACACCAAGGTCCGCATCGACGGCCGTGCGCTGGATACCGTCCGCCCGATCTCCGTGAAGACCGGTGTGCTGCCGCGTACCCACGGCTCCTCGCTGTTCACCCGCGGCGAAACCCAGGCCATCGTGACCATCACCCTGGGCACCGCCCGCGACGGTCAGGTCATCGATGCCGTTGCCGGTGAGTACAAGGAAAACTTCCTGTTCCACTACAACTTCCCTCCGTTCTCGGTGGGTGAGTGCGGCCGCATGATGGGTCCGAAGCGCCGCGAGATCGGCCACGGTCGCCTGGCCAAGCGCGGCGTGCTGGCTGTCATGCCGTCGCTGGAAGCCTTCCCGTACACCATCCGCGTCGTCTCGGAAATCACCGAGTCGAACGGTTCCTCGTCGATGGCCTCGGTCTGCGGTTCGTCGCTGGCCCTGATGGACGCCGGCGTGCCGGTGAAGGCCCCGGTGGCGGGTATCGCCATGGGTCTGGTCAAGGAAGGCGACCGCTTCGTCGTCCTGTCCGACATCCTGGGTGACGAAGATCACCTGGGCGACATGGACTTCAAGGTGGCCGGTACCGCTGAGGGCATCTCCGCCCTGCAGATGGACATCAAGATCGAAGGCATCACCGAAGAGATCATGAAGCAGGCGCTGCAGCAGGCCAAGGCTGGCCGTCTGCACATCCTGGGCGAAATGGCCCACGGCCTGACCGCTCCGCGTTCGGAACTGTCCGACTACGCGCCGCGCCTGCTGACCATCAAGATCCACCCGGACAAGATCCGCGAAGTGATCGGCAAGGGTGGCTCGACCATCCAGGCCATCACCAAGGAAACCGGCACCCAGATCGACATCCAGGATGACGGCACCATCGTCATTGCGTCGGTCAACGCGATCGCTGCCCAGGCCGCCAAGGCCCGCATCGAGCAGATCACCTCGGACGTCGAGCCGGGCCGCATCTACGAAGGCAAGGTCGCCAAGATCATGGACTTCGGTGCGTTCGTCACCATCCTGCCGGGCAAGGACGGCCTGGTCCACGTCTCGCAGATCTCCAGCGAGCGCGTCGAGAAGGTCGGCGACAAGCTGAAGGAAGGCGATGTGGTCAAGGTCAAGGTGCTGGAAGTCGACAAGCAGGGCCGTATCCGCCTGTCGATGAAGGCCGTGGAAGAAGGCGAGGGCGCCAGCGCCGAATGATCGACCCACGGTCGATCACGGCAGGTGTCAACCCGGGTTGAGCACCGCCGCTGACATCGCTGGAATGAGAAAGCGGGCTTCGGCCCGCTTTTTCTTTGTCCGGCATCCTGAGCGGGCTTGCCGCTATGCTGTTGTCATGGACCTCCTGCGCCTGCTCGACCTGGACATCGACCGCCCGGCGCAGCGCGTGAGCCGGGTCGGTGAGGCCCTGCCCATCAGTGGCCTGAGCTGGACCCTGTTCGACGTGCTGCTTGCACACGGCACCCGTGTGGTGGATTTCGACACGTTGGCGGCCCAGGTCTGGGCACCTGCGGTGGTTGGTGAGGATGCGGTCAGTCAGCGGGTGAAACTGCTGCGGCAGGCACTCGGCGATGACAGCCGTCGGCCGCGCTACATCCGTTCGGTGCGCGGGCGCGGCTATCAGCTGTGCGCCGCACCGATACCGATGGCACCGCCGCCAGTGATCCGATCGTCACGAGGGCGCTGGTGGTGGGCTGCAGCGCTGGTGGCGGTGGGCGGGTTGGCGGTGGCGGTGCTGGCGTGGCCGGACCAGGCTCCGCCCGCCGCAGCCACGTCCCTGCTGCAGCGCGCGGACTATTACGCCGGCATCGGCCAGGCGAGCAACAACGAACGCGCGATCGCCCTCTACCGCCAGGCACTCCAGGTCGATCCAGAATCCAGTGCGGCCCGGCGTGGGCTGGCACGTGCATTGTCGGCGCAGGGATGCCTGTTCAACGGTTCTCCGCAGCAGATGCGCGAAGCGCTGGCGCTGGCCGACTCCGAACGTGCACGAGCGCCGCATGACGGTGCCACGTACGCCCTGCGCGGGTATGCGCATGATTGCCTTGGGCGGATGGACGATGCGGTAGCCGACTACGCGCGCGCGATCCAGCTCGATCCTGCGGACGAGCGCACGCGCGCATCGCTGGCCTACCTGCAGCAGGAGCAGGGCCACCTGTCGCTGGCGCTGCGCGCCAACCTCGCGCTCAAGGCACCCGAACGCATCCGCTTCCGTGATGTGCAGGTGGCGCGCGAAATGGAACTGCTCGGTTTCACCCAGGCGGCAGCGCAGCGCCATGCGCGCAACTTCCAGCTTTACCCGGACAACGTGTTCGCCAACATCGCGTGGCCGCGCAGCCTGTACGTTGCCGGGGCCGCCGGGCGCGCCCGGGAGGAGCTGGCCATCGCATTGACGCGTGGCACACCACACCCCCAGCTGCTGCGCCTGCAGGGAGAACTGGCATTGCTGGCCGGTGACACCGCGGCGGCGGCCGAGGCGTTCGCGACGGCGCACCGGCTGCGGCCGCAGCAATCGTTGGGAGAGACGCTGGCGGGCCTGTACGGATCGACGGCCATCGATCCGGCATGGGCACGTGCGCGATTGCAGCGCC
This sequence comes from Stenotrophomonas sp. TWI169, assembly GCF_039674705.1. NCBI lineage: Bacteria > Pseudomonadati > Pseudomonadota > Gammaproteobacteria > Lysobacterales > Lysobacteraceae > Stenotrophomonas > Stenotrophomonas sp. TWI169. The sequence continues at coordinate 28,098 of NZ_JBDJOB010000018.1, forward strand.
TGCCGGCGGGGAGTGGTGATGGTTGGGCCGATGCTGCGCTCGAGCGGGCTCTGCTCTTGCAGTCGGTGGGTGATGCGAAGGCCGCCGTGGCCGCGCTGCACCAGGCGGTGGACGATGGCTTCCGCGATGCGGCATGGCTGCGTGCCACGCCGCTGTATGCTCCGCTGCGCAGCGCGCCGGAGTGGGAGCCGCTGCTGGCGCGTATCGATGCGGATGTCGCCAGGCAGCGCGCGCAGGTCCTCGCCGCCGCATGGCGACCCTCCGATCTGTCCGGTCTCAGCGCAGTGCGGGAAGCAGGAACTCAGTGAGAATCCGCCGCGACTGCGGATGGGCGAAGCTGCGGTTGTAGGCTTGGCTGGTGACTACGGCCACGGCATTCCTGTCAGGAATCAGGAAGACATAATTGCCACCGTTGCCGGACATCGCCCACACGGTCCGCTGCCTGCCCTGCACCGTCAGCTGCAGGCCCCACCATTGGTAGCCGTACTCGCTGCCATCGCCAGTGCGGGCCTGTGGCTGGATCATTGCAGCGATGAAATCACGGGGAACCAGTTGCCGGCCATTGCCGCGCCCCTGATCCAGCACCAGCTGCCCCAGCCGCGCCAGGTCGCGGCTGCGGTAGCGCGTGCCGCCGCCTCCCATTCCGATGCCCTCCGGTGAACGGTTCCAGTGGCTCTCGGTGATGCCCAGCGGACGCTCCAGTGCCCGGGCGGCATAGTCCGACAGTGGCATGCCGGTGGCCCTCTCGAGCACGGCGCCGAGCACGAACGAGTCGGCCGTACAGTACGCGAAGGAACGGCCATGAGGGCTGTCCTCCGGTCGCTGCATCCAGGGCGCGAAGCCCTTCACCGGCAGGGACAGGGCAAAGTCCAGCCAGCGCTCGCTCACGTACATGCGCTCTTCGTGGCCGCTCGAGAACGGGTTCTCGTCGTCGCATTCCCACAGGCTGCTCATGGTCAGCAGATCCTGCAGGGTGATGGCGCGCAGGCGCGGGTCGACGACGTGGCGCGCGGTGAATCCGGGGAAGTAGTCGTAGACCCGGGCCTGCACGCCCGGCAGCGCCCCCTCGCCGATGGCGGCGCCGATCAGCAGTGCGGTCACGCTTTTGCTGGCCGAGCGCACATCGTGCAGGGTGCCCGCGTCCGCGCCGTTGAAGTAGCCCTCGTAGACGACGTTGCCGTCGACCTGCAGCAGCACGCTGCGGATCTGCTTGAGGTCATCGCGGGCGATGGCCTGCTCCAGGGCGGGCAGGCGGACGGAGGCAGGCGTTGCGGCGCCGGTGGTGTGGGGTATGAATGCCAGCAGCAGAAGGAGGAAGGGCATCAACGGACGCATGGTCGGGCTCCATCGGAAAGGAGACTGGATTGAGCCCGGTCCTTCGCTGAAGTGCTGGAAGCGTGTCTGAAGAATTCTGAAGGGCCAGTACCGGCGACGGCAGCGCGCTGTCCTGCCGTGGGGCGTCAGGGACATGCCGATGTCATCCTGCGGGCGTCCGTGCCTGTCCAGTGGACGACATTCGATGAAGCCGCGCCGGGGCGTGATCGGTTTGCTACCGTGGCTGCGCCTTCGAACCGGGAGATCCCATGTTCCGCCAGACCCTGGCCGTCCTTGCCGTACTCGTCACCGCTGCCGTGCCCGGCGCAGTGCACGCTGCGCCGGCGCAGTCGCCGATCTTCGGCGCCTACTACCCCGGTGGCTCGGCCGGGCGCTATCCGGTTTCGAGCATTCCAGCCGAGCGCCTGACGCATCTGTTCTACGCGTTCTCCACCATCGAAGACGGCCGATGCGTGATCGGTGCGGACGCATCGAAGAACGTTGCCGAGCTGGCTGACCTGAAAAAAGCGCATCCGCATCTGCGCACGCTGATCTCGATCGGCGGCTGGGGCGCCGGTGGGTTCTCCGATGCCGCGCTGACCGAAGCCAGCCGCAGGCGCCTGGTCGACTCCTGCATGACGCTGTTCTTCGAGCGGCACGCAGGCAGCTTCGATGGCGTGGACATCGACTGGGAGTTCCCGGTCAGTGGCGGCCCGAAGGAACTGGCGCATCGTCCGCAGGACCGGGCCAACATGACGCGCCTGGCGCAGGCGTTCCGTACCGCGCTCGATACGTACGGGCACAGGGCAGGGCAGCCGATGCTGCTGACCGCCGCGCTGGCCGCTGGCCGGCTGCAGACCGATGGCCCCTATGATCCCGCCGCCAGCTATGACCTGCCTGCGCTGGCCCGGATACTCGATTTCATCAACCTGATGAGCTACGACATGGGTACCGGTTTCTCGGCCGTGTCGACCTTCAACGCGCCGTTGCATGAAGTGCCGGCCGACCCGCTGGCGCCGGAACTGCGGCGCTGGAACAACGTGGCCGGTGCGGTGCAGTACTACCGCGAACATGGCGTGCCGGCGGACAAACTGGTGCTGGGCGTGCCGTTCTACGGGCGCGGCTTCAAGGTGACCGGGGAGACTGCCGACGGCCTGTACCAGGCTTACAGTGCGCCGGCCGATGCCGGCGACTGGCGGGTGATCAAGGCGCGTTACCTCGATCAGCCGGGCTGGACCAGGCACTGGCACCCGCAGGCGCAGAGCCCGTGGTTGTACAACCCGCGGGAGAACGTCTTCATCAGCTATGAAGACCCGCGTTCGATCGGCCTGCGGGCGCAGTTCGCCCGCGAACAGGGGCTGGCCGGTGTCTTCATGTGGGAGCTGACCGGCGACGATGAACAGGCCAGCCTGCTCAACGCGATGCTGGCGCCCTGGCACAAGGCCCGCGTGGGCGATTGAAGGCGCCGCGCTCCGCCGGCATGGCCCGGCGGGGCGGTCAGTCGGCCCAGACGCTGTTGGGGTCGCCGTTGCGCGCCCGGCGTTGGCTGGCCAGCGCCAGGCGCGCAAAGCCGAAGGCCATCGCCAGGGCGACGGCGTCGATCCAGAACAGCGGCCAGTGCCCGGCAGCGGCGGCACGCCACAGCCAGTCACCGTTCAATGCACCATGCAGGACCGGCACCAGCACGGTCGCGGCCGCAGCGGCCCACAGCAGTTCCCGGGCAGCCTGTGCGGGCCTGCGCAGGAATGCCCACAGCGCGCACGCGGCCCAGCTGCTGAAACAGGCCCAACGGATGCCCGGGTCGACCGCCGCGGGTGCTGCGCGTTCGAGCACCAGCGCTACCACGAACGCCAACGAGATCGCCACGCACAGGCCGATGCAGACACCGACGGTGGCACGCGCCATGTTGACGGCCGCACGCGACTGCTCGGGCTGGCGTCGCTTGCGTCGCGATTCGATCCACAGCAGGTTGCCGGAATAGAACAGGAAGGCGCCGCCGAGCCCCATCAGGAAGTACAACCAGACCACCACGCCGTTGCCGAACTCACCGAAATGAAGCGCATAGGCGGCGCTCAGCGTAGCGTGATTGGCATCGCGCTGGCCCGGCAGCTGCGTGGCCAGCACGTCGCCGGTGGTCACGTCCAGGGCGACCGCGCCCAGCGGGCCCAGCGTGCCGGTGGATTCGCCGGTGATCTCGATGGTGGCCTTGGCGTCGCCACCATTGGCCAGTTTCAGATAGGCCGGTTCGAAGTTGGCCACGCCCTGGGCGCGGGCCACTTCCAGGGCGCGCGCATGCAGGACCTGCAGGCTGCCCGGCGGTGCCGGAACGCCGCTGGCCTCGCGCACCGGAGCGGTATCCATCGCGGTCGGCACGGCCTGCAGCAGTTTGCCATCGAAGATCAGCGGATTGAGCAGTGCCATCTGTACGAACGCCAGGCAGAGCAGGGCGCCGGTAACGGCGAACATCAGATGGAAGGGCAGACTGAGCACGCCGATCACGTTGTGCGCATCCTGCCACTGCTGCTTGAGGTTGCGGCCCGGGCGCAACGCGAACAGGTCACCCAGCAGTTTCGGCAGGTGGATCACCAGGCCGCTGAGCAGGGCCATGCCGTACAGCAGGCTGACGATGCCCATTACATACACGCCGGCCACCGGCAGGCCCAGGCTGTAATGCAGCTCGTTGACCAGTTCGGCCAGACCGGTCTGCGGCGGCGTCGGGCTGCCGGCGGTGTGTCCCGGCCACGCATAGCGCCAGCTGCCGTCATCGGTCTGCCAGTAGGCCAGCGGCTGCGGATGGTCGGTGCCGGGGAAGGTCATGCCGACATGGCGGCGTGCCTCCGCGTGGGCTGCCAGCACGTCCTCGAGCAGGTGCTGTGCGTCATCCAGGTCCGCGGGCAATGCCGTCGCCGCGCCCGGCGTCTGCCACAACGGCAGGTCATGGTGGAAGAGGGTCAGGGCGCCTGCATAGAAGGCCACGAACAGGCCAAAGCCGGCGACCAGGCCGACCCAGGTGTGCAGGGTGGTGAACGTTCGCAGCGTCTGCGAGGAGAACTTCATGGGGACGGTCTCATTGCACCGCACCGGCCAGGCGCAGCAGGCCGAGCACGGCGAAGCCGGCGCCAGCACTGCCGGCCAGGGCCAGCCAGGCGTGTGCGGCGCGGCGGAAGCTGAACGCCCAGAGGGCGGCCAGCATCCACAGCGGGATGAAGGCGATCAGGGCCGGTACCAGGGCGTGCTGCCATGGGCCGGGCGGCAGCCAGGCCACCAGTCCGGTGGCGGCCGCGGCCAGCAGGAAGCCGGCGAAGATGCCGGCGAGGGCGCGGGCCCACATCAGCGCGGCTCCGCGCCGGGGCGGTGCCAGGCGGCGATGGCCGGCAGCAGCATCGCCGCCAGCATCCAGGTGCACAGCATCGCCACCAGCCCGGCGGCGAAGCCCAGTTCGGCCATCCACAGCCACAGTGCGGCCGCAGCGGCAACCAGGCCGATCTGTCGGCCAAGCCGGCCAGCCCGGCGCAGGCGCGGCCAGCGGCAATGCGGCGAGGCGGCATAGAAGGCCGTCGCCGAGAACATCGCAGACAGCACGCCCAGGCTGCAGAAGCCGAGCGTGGAAAGGCCGACAGTGATCATTGCCGGCAGCCTGCGCGGCACGAGGGCGGCGAACGCGGGACACGGGCGGGGCCGGCGTAGGCCGGTCGGAGCGGGTGGCGCATCACGAGGTCCTGGGGGAAAGCGGGCAGGCTGGCACGGGGCGGGCTGCCTGGATATGGTAATCATTGCGATTTCAGGCTGCCAGCGACGGCCATTCAGGGGCGCGACGGGGAGTGCTTGGGCTTTCCCGCGCACTGGTCTAAAATCGCAGTCATTATCCTGACTGGAACAAGGTGGCCCGCGCCCAGCGCCGGCCGAGCGTGCGACATGAGCACTACCACCGCCCACGGTTGACCTGCCCCGAAGGCCCTGCGTTCCAGGCGCCCTCGCGGCGCTTTTTTATTGCCCGGGCGCCTGCCCGGAGCCGCTTTCCAGCCCGCAGCGCGGGCCCCCGCACGAAGCCACTGCGATGATCAACATTACTCTTCCCGACGGCAGCCGCCGCGAGTTCGAAAACCCCGTCAGCGTCATGGACGTCGCCCAGTCGATCGGTGCCGGCCTGGCCAAGGCGACCATCGCCGGCTCGGTCGATGGCGTGCTGGTCGATGCCAGCGACGTCATCGATCACGATGCCAGCCTGCGCATCATCACCGCCAAGGACGAGGAGGGCGTGGAGATCATCCGCCACTCCTGCGCCCACCTGGTCGGCCATGCCGTCAAGCAGCTGTACCCGGACGTGAAGATGGTCATCGGCCCGGTCATCGCCGAGGGCTTCTACTACGACATCTACTCCGAGCGCCCGTTCACCCCGGACGACATGGCCGCGATCGAGAAGCGCATGGGTGAACTGATCGCCCAGGACTACGACGTCATCAAGAAGATGACGCCGCGCGCGGAAGTGATCGAGATCTTCAAGGCGCGTGGCGAGGACTACAAGCTGCGCCTGATCGAGGACATGTCCGACGACATCCAGGCCATGGGCATGTACTACCACCAGGAGTATGTGGACATGTGCCGTGGCCCGCACGTGCCGAACACGCGCTTCCTGAAGGCCTTCAAGCTGACCCGCATTTCCGGTGCGTACTGGCGTGGTGACGCGCAGAACGAGCAGCTGCAGCGCATCTACGGCACCGCCTGGGCCGACAAGAAGCAGCTCGATGCCTACATCAAGCGCATCGAGGAAGCCGAAATGCGCGACCACCGCCGCATCGGCAAGCAGCAGGACCTGTTCCACCTGCAGGAAGAGGCGCCGGGCCTGGTGTTCTGGCACCCCAAGGGCTGGGCGCTGTGGCAGGTGGTCGAGCAGTACATGCGCAAGGTCTATCGCAACAGCGGTTATGGCGAAGTGCGCTGCCCCCAGATCCTGGACGTGAGCCTGTGGAAGAAGTCCGGTCACTGGGACAACTACCAGGACAACATGTTCTTCACCGAGTCGGAGAAGCGCACCTACGCGGTCAAGCCGATGAACTGCCCGGGCCACGTCCAGGTGTTCAACCAGGGCCTGCACAGCTACCGCGACCTGCCGATCCGCTACGGTGAGTTCGGTTCCTGCCACCGCAACGAGCCCTCCGGCGCACTGCACGGCATCCTTCGCGTGCGCGGCTTCACCCAGGACGACGGCCATGTGTTCTGCACCGAGGCGCAGATCGAATCCGAGGTGACCGCCTTCCACCAGCAGGCGCTGGCGGTCTACCGGCACTTCGGCTTCGAGGAGATCCAGATCAAGATCGCGCTGCGGCCGGAATCGCGGCTGGGCGATGACGCCACCTGGGACAAGGCCGAGGGCGCACTGCGCTCGGCGCTGGCCAGCTGCGGCGTGGAGTGGCAGGAACTGCCGGGCGAGGGCGCCTTCTACGGCCCGAAGATCGAGTACCACCTGAAGGACGCCATCGGCCGTACCTGGCAGCTGGGCACGATGCAGGTCGACTTCATGATGCCCGGCCGCCTGGGCGCCGAGTACGTGGACGAGAACAGCCAGAAGAAGCACCCGGTCATGCTGCACCGGGCGATCGTCGGCTCCATGGAGCGTTTCATCGGCATCCTGATCGAGCACCATGCCGGCCAGTTCCCGGCCTGGCTGGCGCCGACCCAGGTGGTGGTGGCCAACATTACCGACGCCCAGGCCGACTACGTCTCGGGCGTGACCAAAACCCTTGCGGAGCAAGGCTTCCGCGTCAGCTCGGATTTGCGTAACGAGAAGATCGGCTATAAAATCCGCGAGCATACGTTGCAGCGCGTGCCCTACCTGCTGGTCATTGGTGACCGCGAGAAGGAAAATGGGGCTGTGGCGGTGCGTACGCGTTCTGGCGAAGACCTGGGCAGCATGAGCCTGCAGGCCTTCATCGAGCGGCTCCAGGCCGAGGGCGCGTAAGCAAAGGTCCGGTCCGGGGGCACAGGCACCCGGACCGGTTCGATACCCTTGGGAGAACGTAATATCAGCACCCCTGACAACAAACAGAACCGCAAGAATCAGGAAATCCGTGTGCCGCGCGTCCGCGTGATCGGCAGTGACGGAGAAATGATCGGCGTGTTGTCGCGCGACGAAGCGCTGTCCATGGCCGAAGATGAAGGCCTGGACCTGGTCGAAATCCAGCCGCAGGCCGATCCGCCGGTCTGCAAGATCATGGACTTCGGCAAGTTCAAGTTCGAAGCGCAGAAGAAGGCCAGCGAGGCCAAGAAGAAGACCAAGCAGGTCGAGATCAAGGAAGTGAAGTTCCGTCCGGTCACGGACGAGGGCGACTACCAGATCAAGCTGCGCAAGATGCGCGGGTTCCTTGAAGAAGGCGACAAGATCAAGGTCAACATCCGTTTCCGTGGCCGTGAAATGAGCCACCAGGAACTGGGTCGCGAAATGGCCAACCGGATCGAGACCGATCTGGGCGAGGACATCGTCATTGAATCCCGTCCGCGCCTAGAAGGGCGTCAGATGGTCATGATGATCGCGCCGAAGAAGAAGACCTGAGGCCTGACGGGCCGCCTTCCGGGGCGCCTGGCTGAATGGTTCAGGGTAAGGGGACGCCACTGGCGTCCCTTTGCTTTTGCAGGATGCCGGTGAAATGCCGGCGCAAGGGGTGCTGGGGCTGGTGGCAGGGCAGTTTTGCCTGTATCATGCCCGGCTCGACCCACCCAGGACGGGTCGTACGCCGATCATGGCAGGACGGAAAGAGCGGCCCAGGCCGCCGCCAGATCAGTCAGAAACCAGGGTCAAATCCCATCAAGGACATTGCAATGCCCAAGATCAAGACCAACCGGGCAGCGGCCAAGCGTTTCCGCAAGACCGCCTCGGGCAAGTACAAGTGCGGCCACGCCAACCGTAGCCACATCCTCACGAAGAAAGCGACCAAGCGTAAGCGTAATCTGCGTCAGACGAGCCATGTCCGTGCAGAAGACGCAGGCCGTCTGGACCGCATGCTCCCTTACCTCTGAGGAACTGAAAAATGGCACGAGTTAAGCGTGGCGTACAGGCGCGTCGCCGCCACAAGAAGATTCTGGATCTCGCCAAGGGCTATTACAACGCCCGCCGCAAGGTCTTCCGCGTCGCCAAGCAGGCGGTCATCAAGGCACAGCAGTACGCCTACATCGGCCGTAAGCAGAAGAAGCGCAACTTCCGTTCGCTGTGGATCACCCGCATCAATGCGGCTGCCCGCATCAATGGTCTGAGCTACAGCCGCTTCATGAACGGCCTGCTGAAGGCCGGCATCACCCTGGACCGCAAGGTCCTGGCTGACATCGCCGTGCACGACGCAGCCGGCTTTGCCGCGCTGGCCGAAAAGGCCAAGGGCGCGCTGGCGGCATAAGTCCTTCCCGATGCCGTTGCCGTTCATCCGGAACGGTGTCAGGTCAAGGCAATGCATGGGGAAGGGCGCAAGTCCTTCCCCATTCTTTTTTGGGTCCCGGCGTGGCCACGGCGACGCGGGGACGGCGGTGGCGACAGGGGTCGGCCCTTCGCCTGCCGCGATGGCAGATCGACTGGAGTTCCGGCCCCCCATGAGCGACATCCAATCCCTCACCACCCAGGCGCTGGCCGAGGTGGCTGCTGCACAGAGCCCCGACGTGCTGGAGCAACTGCGCGTGGCCCTGCTCGGCAAGAGCGGCAGCATCACTGCGCAGCTCAAGCAGCTCGGCGCCCTGCCGGCCGACGAGCGCAAGGCCGCCGGTGAAGCGATCAACCAGGCCCGCGACGCACTGACCCGCGCGCTGGGCGAGCGCAAGGCGCTGCTGGAGGATGCGGCACTGGATGCGCGCCTGGCCGCCGAAGCCATCGACATCACCCTGCCGGGCCGCAATGGCGAACGCGCCGGCCTGCACCCGATCACCCGTACCCTGGAGCGCATCACCGGCATCTTCGGCCGACTGGGCTACGAGTTGTCGGAAGGGCCGGAGATCGAGGATGACTGGCACAACTTCGAGGCGCTGAATTTCCCGCCGCACCACCCGGCGCGCGCCATGCATGACACCTTCTACTTCGGTGACGGCCGCCTGCTGCGCACTCATACCTCCGGTGTGCAGGTGCGCTACATGGGCGACCATGCGCCGCCGCTGCGCATGATCGCCGCCGGCAAGGTGTACCGCAGCGACAGCGACCAGACCCACTCGCCGATGTTCCATCAGGTCGAAGGCCTGCTGGTGGACGAGCACTCGACCTTCGCCGACCTGAAGGGCACGCTTGCCGAATTCGTCCGTGCCTTCTTCGAGCGCGACTTCGAGATGCGCTTCCGTCCCAGCTACTTCCCGTTCGTCGAGCCCGGTGCGGAAGTGGACATCGCCTGGCAGCAGCCCGATGGCAGCACCCGCTGGCTGGAAGTGCTTGGCTGCGGCATGGTCCATCCGAACGTGCTGCGCAGCGTCGGCATCGATCCTGAGCGCTACACCGGTTTCGCCTTCGGCATGGGCGTGGAGCGTTTCGCGATGCTGCGCTACGGCGTCAACGATCTGCGCGCGTTCTTCGAGAACGATGTGCGCTTCCTGAAGCAGTTCGCGTAACGCATTCGGCAACGCCGGGCCCAGCCTGGCGGACTCAAACATTCGACGGCCCAGGCGCCTGCGCCGGGTCCACCAGGGTGACAACATGAAATTCTCCGAAAACTGGCTGCGCAGCCACGTCCCCACCCGCGCGTCGCGCGATGAGCTGAGTGCGGTGCTGACCGCGATCGGCCTGGAAGTGGAAGACGTGACCGCGTTGGGCGAGGGCCTGCAGCACGTGGTGGTGGCGCGCATCGTCGAGGCCGTGCGCCATCCCGAAGCGGACCGCCTGCAGGTCTGCCGGGTCGATGCCGGGCAGGGCGAGCTGCTGCAGATCGTCTGCGGCGCACCGAACGCGCGTCCGGGCCTGGTCGCGCCGCTGGCGATGGTCGGTGCGCAGATCGGCGAACTGAAGATCAAGCCGGCCAAGCTGCGGGGTGTCGAGTCCAACGGCATGATGTGCTCGGCGAAGGAGCTGGGCCTGGACAACGATGCTTCCGGCCTGCTGGAACTGCCCGCGGATGCCCCGGCCGGCCAGACCCTGGTCGACTACCTGGGCCTGCCCGATGCCAGCATCGAGATCAAGCTGACGCCGAACCGTGCCGACTGTTTCAGCGTGCGCGGCATCGCCTACGACGTGGCGGCCGCCACCCGCAGCCAGGTGCTGGACTTCGCTGCAGCACCGGTCGTCGCCGTCGGCAGCCGCGAGCTGTCGATCCGGCTCGACGCCGGCACCGAGGCGCCGCGTTACCTGGGGCGCGTCATCGAGGGCCTGAACCCTGCGGCGAAGACCCCGCTGTGGATGGCCGAGCGCCTGCGCCGCAGTGGCGTGCGTCCGGTGTCGCTGCTGGTCGACATCACCCAGTACGTGATGCTGGAACTGGGTCAGCCGATGCATGCCTATGACCTGGGCACCCTGCAGGGCAGCATCGCCGTGCGACGCGCACGTGCAGGCGAGAACCTGAAGCTGCTCGATGGCCGCGATGCCGTGCTGGACGACAGTTTCCTGGTCGTGACCGATGCTGATCGCGCGGTGGGCCTGGCGGGTCTGATGGGGGGCTTCGATTCCCGTGTGACCGACGCGACCACCAGCGTGTTCCTGGAGGCTGCGCACTTCGCACCGGCAGCGATCATGGGCCGTGGCCGCAAGCTGGGCCTGCACACCGATGCCGGCCACCGCTTCGAGCGCGGCGTCGATCCGGCGCTGCCGCGCACCGCCATCGAGTACGCCACCCGCCTGGTGCTGGACCTGGCCGGCGGCACCCCGGCACCGGTCACCGAGGCCGTGCGCGAGGCTGACCTGCCGCAGCCGGCCACCATCGCGCTGCGCCGCGCGCGTATTACCCGCGTGCTTGGCATCACCATCGAGGATGCCGAAGTGGAGCGCATCCTGCGCGCGCTGGGCATGGAGGTGGTCGCTACGGCCGACGGCTGGCAGGTCACCGCACCGAGCCGCCGTTTCGATATCGCCATCGAAGAGGACCTGATCGAAGAGCTGGCCCGCATCCATGGCTACGAGCAGATTCCCACCACCCTGCCGGGCGGTGCCGCGCGCGTGGCGATGCCGAGCGAGACCCAGCTCGACACCCTCAGCGTGCGTCGCCAGCTGATCGCGCGCGACCTGCAGGAAACCCTCAATTTCGCCTTCGTCGACGATGCGCTGCTGACCCAGTGGCAGCTGCGCGACGATCTGGTGCCGCTGGCCAATCCACTGTCGGCCGAACTGGCGGTGATGCGCCCGTCGCTGCTGCCGGGCCTGGTGGCCACGCTGGGCCGCAACGCCGCGCGCCAGTTGGGCCGGGTGCGCCTGTTCGAGATCGGCCGCGTGTTCGCCCGCCAGGCCGGGGAGGGCCAGCCGGCGCCGCTGGAAACTCCGCGTGTTGCTGCCGCGGTGTGCGGCGATGCGCAGGCGGTGCAGTGGGGTCTGCCTTCCCGCAAGGTCGATTTCCATGACCTGAAGGGTGATCTGGAGTCCCTGGCTGCTGCCAGTGGTGCCTCGCTGGAGTTCCGCCCGTCGAGCCGTGCGCATGGCCACCCGGCGCGCTCGGCCGAGGTGTTCCGCGACGGCGTTGCGATCGGCTGGATCGGCCAGATCCACCCGCGCCTGGCCAAGGCGATGGACATCGAGGCCGACGTCTACGCCTTCGAGCTGGACCTGGAGCCGCTGTCGGCGCGCCGCCTGCCGCGTGCCGGCGAGCTGTCGCGCTTCCCGGCGGTGCGCCGCGACCTGGCGTTCCTGGTGCCGGAGCAGGTGGCCTGGAGCGATCTGGCCGCCACGGTCCGCCAGGCCGCCGGCCCGCTCCTGCGCGAGCTGAACCTGTTCGACCGCTATGTGGGCCAAGGGGTCGAGCCGGGATTCAAGAGTCTCGCTATGGGCTTGATTTTGCAGGACAAGTCGCGCACTCTGACGGACCGCGACGTGGATGCGGTGGTGGCCGAGGCGGTCACCGCCATCGAGCGTGAACACCACGCCCGGATCCGCGGCTGAGCGGGCAGCACTCGGGGGTAGCAGGCAATGGCATTGACCAAGGCGGAGATGGCGGAAAAGCTGTTCGACGAAGTCGGTCTGAACAAGCGTGAAGCCAAGGAATTCGTCGACGCGTTTTTCGATGTGCTGCGTGAAGCATTGGAACAGGGACGTCAGGTGAAGCTGTCGGGCTTCGGCAATTTCGACCTGCGGCGCAAGAACCAGCGTCCGGGCCGCAATCCGAAGACCGGCGAGGAAATTCCGATTTCCGCCCGTACGGTGGTCACCTTCCGTCCGGGCCAGAAGCTCAAGGAAAGGGTGGAAGCTTATGCTGGATCCGGGCAGTAACCGCGAACTACCGCCGATCCCGGCCAAGCGCTACTTCACCATCGGTGAAGTGAGCGAGCTGTGCGACGTCAAGCCGCACGTGCTGCGCTACTGGGAAACAGAGTTTCCCAGCCTTGAGCCGGCCAAGCGCCGCGGCAACCGCCGCTACTACCAGCGTCATGACGTGCTGATGGTGCGGCAGATCCGCAGCCTGCTGTACGAACAGGGCTACACGATCGGCGGTGCCCGCCTGCGTCTGGAGGGCCCCGATGCCCGCGAGGAATCGGCGCTGAGCAACCAGATCATCAAGCAGGTGCGGATGGAGCTGGAAGAAGTGCTGCAATTGCTTCGCCGGTGACCCAAATCCCGCGTGATCCGCTATACTTCACGCCCCGCCGCACTGGCGGGAACATCGCAGCATCAGTCGGGGCGTAGCGCAGCCTGGTAGCGCATCTGCCTGGGGGGCAGAGGGTCGTCGGTTCGAATCCGGCCGTCCCGACCACTGTGATGGAACAGAAGGCCCGCGCAGCGATGCGTGGGCTTTTTTGTGGGTGAACCGATGGGCGATGCGGCCGTGTACGCCAGCCCATGCGTGACCGACATCCCGTATCATCGCTGCACATCCGATCGCATCGGCTTCTCCTTCCGTCTCTCTTCCGCGTCCGCTGGCGCAGCATGTGGCTGCGGTCACGGGCGTGCAGCGGGTCCGTGGAGGTGGATGCGCGGACCACGACGACCACAGGGGGTTGCGTTGATCAGCAGTACCGTCATTCATCGCTCGGCTGAGGCAGGTGCCGCCGAGGTGCAGGTCCTGGACACCACGTTCAAGGGCAAGCACGTCTTTGTCAGCTGGGGCCTGCGTGGGCCCGAGTTGACCCGCAGTGCCGACCCGGCCGCAACGGTGGCCGCGCGCCGCGCATTGCAGACCGTTTCCCGGCACAACGAGGGCCCGCGCAGCCCCGAGGTGTTCATCGCCAACCAGTCGGCGGTGGCGATCACGGTCTATCGCTTGTTGACCGAGGCCCGGTCCGGCGATGCGATCTTCTTCCTGTGCGACTCGCAGGCGGTGGTGGATTGGCTGGTCACGGCGCTGGAAGTGCAGGGGGCGGACTGATCGCGTCCATGCCGGCCGTCTATCCCGCCAGCGCGGCGTCAACCGCTGCCTGGGCGTGCAGGCTGGTGGTATCGAACAGCGGCACCGCACTGTCCTGCGGGCGTACCAGCAGCATGATTTCGGTACAGCCGAGAATGATCGCTTCGGCACCACGCGCCACCAGCCGCGCGATCACGTCTGCGTAGACCTGTCGCGAGCGCTCGCTGACCACGCCGGCGATCAGCTCCTGGTAGATGATGTCGTGGACCTGCTGGCGATCTTCGGCGTCGGGTACCAGCACTTCCAGCCCGAAGCGACCGGCCAGGCGTCCCCGGTAGAAGTCCTGTTCCATTGTGAAAGCAGTACCGAGCAGCCCCACCCTGCGCCAACCGGCCGCCACGATGGCGGTGGCGGTCGGGTCGGCGATGTGCAGCAGCGGCAGCGGGCAGGCTGCTTCGATCTGTGCGGTCAGCGCGTGCATCGTGTTGGTGCAGATCAGCAGTACATCGGCGCCGCCCGCCTGCAACCGCTCTGCGGCATCCACCATGTGCCGCGCAAGCGCATCCCAGTCGCCGTCGTGCTGCAACTGCTTGATCGGAGCGAAATCCACCGACCACATCAGCAGCTGCGCCGAGTGCGCGGCCCCCAGGCGACGGCGCACCTCTTCGTTGATGAGGCGGTAGTACTGCGCCGAACTCTCCCAGCTCATGCCGCCGATCAGGCCCAGGGTCTTCATGTGCCGCTCCAGGTGGGGAGGCGCCATTGCAGCACAGGCGGGCGGCGATGTCGCCGCGACCTCTGACAGGCGCGATAATGCGGCCATCGATGATCGAGGGCAGGGTGATGGGCGAATGCTGTGGCTGCGGCAGGACGATGGACCTGGCGGCGATGCAGGCGCGTCACCGCCGCGTGCTGCGGATCGTGCTGCTGGTCAACCTTGCCACGTTCGCGATGATGGTGCTGGCCGCCTGGTACAGCCATTCTTCGTCACTGCTGTCCGGTGCGCTGGATAATCTGGGCGACGCGGCCACCTATGCGCTCAGCCTCGCGGTGGTGGGTGCGGGCATCGTCGCCAAGGCACGTGTGGCGCTGTTCAAGGGGCTGCTGATCCTTGCCGCAGCGGTGGCCGTGGCGGTGCAGATCGGTTGGCGCCTGCTGCATCCGGAGGTGCCGCTGTTCGCCAGCATGGGCTTGGCCGCCCTGCTCAATCTGGCAGCCAATGCACTGTGCCTGTGGCTGCTCACACCCTATCGCAACGATGACGTCAACCTGGCGTCCGCCTGGGAGTGCTCGCGCAACGATCTGTACGAGGGCTCGGCGGTGCTGCTGGCTGCAGGGCTGGTGGCGCTGTTCGGTGCGGGCTGGCCCGATCTGCTGGTGGCGGCCGCACTGCTGGTGCTGTTTCTGCGGTCGGCGATGCGCGTGCTGGGTACGGCGTGGTCGGAGCTGCGCGCGGCACGGCAGGTTCATGCGTGAGTGGCCGCCTGTAACCGTCGCATCGGCATCGCGCTGTATGTGACGTCGCGGTGAGCCACCGCCTATGCTGGGACGGTTCTCTTTCGTGGATGGCCGAATGTCCCTGCAGACCTGGTGGTGGTTCCTGGCTACGGTGTTCGTGCTGTGTGGCACCCCTGGACCGAACATGCTGCATATCCTCGGACGCAGCGTCGGCCTGGGATTCCGCGCCAGCCTCCCGGCCATGGCCGGCTGCCTGCTGGCCATGCTGGCGGTACTGGCGGCCTCCGCCGCCGGGTTGAGCGCACTGCTGCACTCCTCACCCATGCTGTTTGAAGTGCTGCGCTATCTGGGCGTGGCCTACCTGGCCTGGCTGGGCCTGAAAGCGTGGCGCGACAGCAGCCGGCCGGCAGCGCCGGTGGACGTTGAGGCCCCGGCGACGGTGCTGTCAGCGGACGGAGCCTGGGCGGTATTCCGCGGCGGCCTGCTGGTGGGCCTGAGCAATCCCAAGCTGCTGCTGTTCGCCACGGCGTTCCTGCCGCAGTTCGTCGATCCCGCGCAGGGTCAGGCCGTGCAGTACAGCGTCCTGGTGGCAACCTTCGCCAGCTGCGAGCTGTTCTGGTACGTGATGTATGCCGCCGGTGGCCATGGCCTGCGCCGTTGGCTCGGCCGGCCGTTCGCCCGGCGCTGGTTCGAGCGGCTGGTGGGCAGCGTGTTCCTGGCGTTCGCGGTGGCCCTGCTGCGCTTCCGGCCCCGTTGATCCGTATGCGGCTTCACGCCGCACGCGCGGCTCCCTCACGAGGCTGGCATCGGCTGCGGCCTAGGCTGATCGCACTGTTTTCAGTCCCTGTGGGGAAAGGATCGACATGATCAAGTGGGCCATCATCTTCGCCATCATCGGTGTGATCGCCGGCGTGCTCGGCTTCGGCGGCATCGCGGGTGCCGCGGTGGGTATCGCCAAGTTCCTGTTCTGGGCCGGCATCATCATTGCCGTGGTGCTGTTCCTGCTGGGCATGACCGTCGCGAAGAAGGTCAGCTAGCGGCTGCCTGCGTGGCAGCGCGCGCAGGCGTGCGCTGCCACGCGAGACGCACAGCCGTCAGTCTTCGATACGTGCGAAACGAGGCTGTGGGCCAAGTGCGCCCGGTACCTGTTCTACGAACATGGCGTACGGTCGCACCCACAATCCGCCTTCGCCATACAGTGCGCGGTACAGCACCATCGGCTGCAGGGTCTCGCTGCTGCGCACGATGTCGATCACTTCATACTCGCCGCCCTTGAAATGGCGATAGCGGCCGCGCGCAAGCGTGGGCAGGGGACTGAGCGCCGTCATGGGTGCGGCACTCATCTGCGCGCCGGCTGTGCCGGCATCGCGCAGTAGGCGTCGATCGCCTCGACGGTGTTGGCCAGGCCCTGCGCCTGGGCCAGTTCCCAGGGACGCTCGCAGCGCTGGCTGCGCTCGCACCACTGGTAGCCAGCCGAGCCGATGCAGCCATGGGCATCGCGATCACCGCCGACTACGGGTGCGGAAGTGGCTGCCGCTTCGCGCACGGGCGCCTGTTGCGGTGCCGCGCAGGCGGCCAGGGCCAGCAGCATCGGCGCCAGCATGAGGGCTTTCATCGAGGACACTCCGTGGCCTAAACCACCAGTGTGCGGCGGGCCAGCAGCAGCGGCAAGCACTCAACTCATCGACGCGCGGATCAGTTCCTCGATCAGGACCAGGTAGCAGGCTGCGAAGTAGAACTTCAGCAGCGTCGAGCGCTGCGGCGGTTGGAAGGTGCGCATGTGGAAGGGGCCCCTGTTGGTGACGATAGTGTGAAGCCAAGCTGACTTCGTGACAAGAATCACGAAAGTCATGGGGTGAACGGGCTCAGGGATGTGACGAAGCGCGAATTCCGATCCGCCGGCGGGGATTTTTCGGACAAATCTGATAGGCCCTGCCTGAAGCGCTCGCTAGCCTGAACAGGTATCGGCGCTCTCACCTCATCCCCGGCGCCGCGTCCATTCCCTCCGTTGGAGTCGATCATGGTGTTTACCGTCCACTGCAATGCCCAGCACTGGTTCGTGCTGGACCCCGAGGCGCGCACCACCGCCTCGTTCGCCCGCGGCGCCGACGCGTTCGATGTCGCCACCGAACTGGCCCAGGAACATCACCGCCGCACGGGCCAGCACTGCATCGTGCGTGTGGAGGCACTGGGGGGGGCAGTGGATGTACTGCGGATCGGTGCCTAGCGGCCGACCCTGCGGCGCAGTCAGCCGCGGTTGAGCTGTTTGAATGGGGAAAGAACCGACGGTACGTTGCCCTCTGTGCGCCGTGCCGCGAATCCCGGATGCTTGCCGCCACGCATTCATCTGGAGATCTCGATGGGCAACGCACTCACCTGGCGCACCCTGGCCTGCGCACTGCTGCCGATGCTGGCCGCCGCCGGGGGCGCGCAGGCGCAGAACTATGGTTATGACGACGATCGCCATGGCGGCCGCGACGGCAGCGGCATCGTGCGATGCGAATCGGTCAAGAACCGCAGCAATGAGTGCCGCCTTGAAGGGCGGCCCCGGCTGATCCGCCAGTTGTCCGGCTCGCCGTGCGTGGAGGGCGAGACCTGGGGCCAGTCGCGCTCCGGCGTGTGGGTGACCCGGGGCTGCCGGGCCGAGTTCGTCGGCGAGTCGCGTCGTGGCGGCGGCTGGGGTGGTGGATGGGGCAACGGCAATGGCCGCGGTGGCGAAGTGATCGCCTGTCATTCCAATGGCCATCGACAGGAATACTGTGACACCCGCGTCCGCCGCAGCGTACGCCTGATCCGGCAGGACTCCCGCAGTGCCTGTATCGAGGGCCGGACCTGGGGCTGGGACCGCCGCGGCATCTGGGTCAGCGATGGGTGCCGCGCCCAGTTCCAGGTGAACTGAGTCCTTCCGGCCATCTGCGTCAAAATCAGAAAAATCTGATATTGCTCACAGTTTGAACGCCGTATCGTCTGCAATCAGGGCACGGGTGCCCTGCTTGCATCGGCAGTCCGTGCCGGCACCGATGCACGTCTTCCGCCATCATCGATACGCTGCCTCAAGGAGTGAGCTGCATGTTGATCCGCCTTCAGTGCGAACAGCGCCAATGGCGTGTTCTGCATCCGGATAGACCGGAGCCGATCGAGTTCCGCGACGGCGCCCGCGCCTTCGATTTCGCCCAGGCCCTGGCCAGGCTGCACTTCGTGGACACCGGGCAGCGCGCCGCCGTGCGCGTGGAAGCCAGCGGCGCGTTCGTGGAAGCGATCAGCTACGGTTGAACAGGGACCGGGCGTCGTTCCGCAGCAGGCGTGGGAAACCGGGCGCCTGCCCGGTTCCACCCGGGGCGGTCAGCCCGCCGCGCTCAGCGGCGGAGTGGTGGCAGCCAGCTGCGGCCAGCGCTTGAGCACGGCCGCGCGGATCCCGGCGGCATCGATGCCGGCTTCAGCCAGCAGGTCCTCGCGGCTGGCATGATGCTGGTAGGCATCGGGCAGGCCGAGATGCAGGATCGGTCGCAGCACCGCTTCGGCGTTGAGCAGCTCGGCCACGCCGGAACCGGCGCCACCGGCCACCACGTTGTCTTCGATGGTCACCAGGCCTTCGTGCTGGGCGGCCATTGCCAGCACCAGGTCGCGGTCCAGCGGCTTGATGAAGCGCATGTTGACCACGCTCAGGCCCAACTCGCGGCCCACCTGTTCGGCGGCGGCAACGGTGCTGCCGAACGCCAGCAGGGCGATGTGGCTGCCCTGCACGCGCAGCTCGCCCTTGCCGATCGGCAGCGTGGACAGGTCACTGCCGGCCGCGACGCCGGTACCGCTGCCACGCGGGTAACGCACGGCGGCCGGGCCGGCGTACTGCAGACCGGTGCTGAGCATCTGCCTGCACTCCGCCTCGTTCGACGGGGCCATCACCACCATGTTCGGCACGCAGCGCAGGAAGCTCAGGTCGAGGTTGCCGGCATGGGTCGCCCCATCCGGTCCGACCACGCCGGCGCGATCAATCGCGAACAGCACGTCGAGGTCCTGGATGGCCACGTCATGCACCAGCTGGTCGTACGCGCGCTGCAGGAAGGTGGAATAGATCGCCACCACCGGCTTGCCGCCCTGGGTGGCCATGCCGGCGGCCAGGGTGACCGCGTGCTGCTCGGCGATCGCCACGTCGAAGTAGCGCTGCGGGTATTCCCTGCTGAAGCGCACCAGGCCGGAGCCTTCGCGCATCGCCGGGGTGATGCCGTACAGGCGTGGCTCCGCGGCGGCAGCGTCGCACAGCCAGTCGCCGAACACGTCGGTGTAGGTCGGCTTCTTGGCGCCGGTCTTGGCCACCAGGCCCTTGTCGGGATCGAACGGGCCCACTGCGTGATAACCGATCTGGTCGCCTTCGGCAGGCTCGTAGCCCTTGCCCTTGGTGGTCATCACGTGCAGCAGCTTGGGGCCCTTGGAGGCGCGCAGCGTCTTCAGCGTGGACAGCAGGGCGGGCAGGTCATGGCCGTCGATCGGGCCGGTGTAGTGGAAGCCCATCTCCTCGAACATCGTGGAGGGCACGAACATGCCTTTCCAGTGCTCTTCCCAGCGCTTCACGAAGCGCGCCGGATTGTTCTTCTTGTCGCCCAGGATCTTCTTGCCGCCTTCGCGCAGTGCATTGAGCGTGCGGCTGCCGGTGGCGCGGCCGAGCATCTTGGTCAGCCCGCCGACGGCCTCGGAGATCGACATGTTGTTGTCGTTGAGGATCACCAGCAGATTCGGCTCCGGCTCCATGCCGCCCGCGTGCATCAGCGCCTCGAAGGCCATGCCGGCGGTCATCGCGCCGTCACCGATCACTGCCACGATCTTGCGGTCGTCACCCTGTGACTGGCGGGCGATGGCCATGCCCAGTGCGGCGGAGATCGAGGTCGAGGAATGACCGACCCCAAAGGTGTCGAACTCGCTTTCCTCGCGCTTGGGGAACGGCGCCACGCCGTCCTTCTGCTTGACGGTGTGGATCTCGTCACGGCGGCCGGTGAGGATCTTGTGCGGGTAGGTCTGATGGCCCACATCCCAGACCAGCTGGTCATGCGGGGTCTGGTACAGGTAGTGAAGGGCGACGGTGAGTTCGATCACGCCCAGGCCGGCGGCGAAATGTCCGCCGCTCTTGCCCACCGATTCGATGAGGTAGGCGCGCAGTTCGTCGGCGACCGCCCTCAGCTCGGATTCGTCGAACGTGCGCAGGTCATCCGGCGTCTGGATGTGCGCGAGGCGGGGATAGCGGGCAGAGTCGATCATCATGTTCGCACGTGTTCTGAACGACCATTTTCGCCCTCAAACGGGGGTGGGGCAAGCAAACGCCGCCGTCCGTGACAGGACGGTGAGGGTTGCCGGCCGGCAGGTTCAGGTGCTGAGCTTGGAACGCTTGGGCAGCTGCGCTTTCAGGAACGCCATCTGGTCGGCCAGGATGTTGCGGTTGGACAGGATCAGGTGCTCGATCCAGCTGGGCCGGTAGGGCACCGCCAGCAGCGGCATGCCGGCCTGCTGGGGGGTACGGTCACTCTTGCGCGAGTTGCAGTGGAAGCATGCGGTGACTACGTTTTCCCAGCAGTCCAGCCCGCCCTTGGACAGCGGCATGACGTGGTCGCGGGTCAGCGAGGGACGGTTGAACTGCTGGCCGCAATACAGGCACAGGTGCGAATCGCGGGCGAACAGGGCCGGGTTGGTCAGGTTCGGGGTAGGGTCGATGGCACGGGATCGCGCGTGGCCGCGCGCGGCGATGATCGGATGCAGGTCCAGGCCACTCTGCAGGCCGCTGAACCGGTTGGTTCCGCCGTGGATGTGCAGGCAGGGGTCGCCAAGGGTCCAGGCGACGGCCTCGCGGGCGTAGAGGCAGGCGGCATCCTGCCAGGTGATCCAGTCCAGTACGCGTCCGTGGGCGTCGAGCGAGAGCAGCCGGACCGAACCGGGGCGGTGCAACGTCGTGACGTTGGGCGATGCTTCGACGCCCGGAGCAGAAAGCGGGGCTCCGGCTTCGATCAGACCCAAGCGTGTAGTGTCTGTCTCCATCGGGAGAACAGCTTATACCTGAATGTTGACGATTTGTGTATCGCCCGTCGGCGATACGCAAATCGCAAGATTCAGGTCCGCGGATTCCTCCTGTCCCCCGCGCCGTTGGCGCGCCCCCCTTAACAAAGGGGGGCTTTTCTCCAGAGGGATGATCAAGGGCGGTCAGGCCGGGGTCGGATCCCTTTCCGAGGGAAAGGGCTCTGACCCCTCATCCACGCATGGCGTGGATCTACCGGCGGGATGGGCTCAGGCGCCGAAGCGCTCGTCGTCCATCGCCATCAGCGGCGCGGCACCGGCCTGGATCGCGGCAGCATGGCTGAGCGTACGCGGCAGCACACGGGCGAAGTAGAAGCGCGCGGTCTCGCGCTTGCCCTGCGCGAATGCCGCGCCGTGCACACTGGCGTCGGCGGCGGCGACACTGCGTGCCCACCAGTACGCCAGCACCACGTAGCCGGAATAGAACAGGTAGTCGTAGCTGGCCGCACCCAGCTCGTCCGGGTTGCCGGCGGCGCGCTGCAGCACGTCCATGGTCAGCTTGCCCCATTCGGCAGCCTTGGCGCGCAGTGGGCCGATGAACTCGGCCAGCGCTTCGTTGCCCTCGTGTTCCCTGGCGAAGGCCTCGATCTCGGCCAGCATCAGCTTGAGGCCGGCCCCCTGGCTGGAGGCGGTCTTGCGGCCGATCAGGTCCAGCGCCTGGATGCCGGTGGTGCCTTCATACAGCGTGGTGATGCGTGCATCGCGCGCCAGCTGCTCCATGCCGTGTTCGCGGATGTAGCCGTGGCCACCGAAGCACTGCAGGGCGTTGTAGGTGTTCTCGATGCCCCATTCGGTCTGGCAGGCCTTGGAGATCGGGGTCAGGAAGCTCACCAGGGTGTCGGCGCGCTCGCGCTCGGCAGCGTCGTCGGCGCGGTGGGCGATGTCGATCAGGGTGGCCGCGTGCAGGGCCAGCAGGCGGCTGCCTTCCACCAGTGACTTCACCGTCAGCAGCATGCGACGCACGTCCGGATGGACCAGGATCGGGTCGGCCGGCCTGTCCGGGAACTTCGCGCCGCTCAGGGCGCGCGACTGCAGGCGCTCACGGCTGTACTTGAGCGCGTTCTGATAGGCGCGTTCGGACAGGCCGATGCCCTGCAGGCCGACGCCCAGGCGCGCAGTGTTCATCATGGTGAACATTGCCTGCAGGCCCTTGTGCGGCTGGCCGACCAGATAGCCCTGCGCGCCGTCGAAGTTCATCACGCAGGTGACCGAGCCCTTGATGCCCATCTTGTGCTCGATGGAGCCGCAGCGCAGCGCGTTGCGCTCGCCGACGTTGCCCTCGCGGTCGACCTTGAACTTCGGGGTGACGAACAGCGAGATTCCCTTTGCACCCGGCGGCGCGTCGGGCAGCTTGGCCAGCACCAGGTGCACGATGTTGCCGGTCAGGTCGTGCTCGCCGGCAGTGATGAAGATCTTGGTGCCGGTGATCGCGTAGCTGCCATCGGCGTTCGGCTCGGCCTTGGTCTTGAGCAGGCCCAGGTCGGTACCGCAGTGGGGTTCGGTCAGGCACATGGTGCCGGTCCAGCGGCCTTCGATCAGGGGCTTCAGGAAGGCGTCGTGCTGCCACGCTTCGCCGTGCTGCTTGAGCGCTTCAATGGCGCCGTGCGAGAGCAGCGGGAAATTGCCCCACGCCAGATTGGCAGCGTTGATCATTTCATTCAGCGGCACGCCCAGGGTGTGCGGCAGTCCCTGGCCGCCCAGCTCGGGTGCGGCGGTCAGGCCGGTCCAGCCGCCGTCGACGAACTGGTCATAGGCCTGCTTGAAGCCAGGCGGGGTGGTGACTTCGCCGGTGGCCTGGTCGAGCACGCAGCCGATTTCATCGCCCACGCTGTTGAGCGGGGCCAGCACGCTCGCGCTGAAACGGCCGGCTTCCTCCAGCACGGCATCGACCACGTCGGCGGTGGCGTCGGTGAAGCCCAGGCGGGCGAACAGCGGTTCGACCTTGAGCACGTCGTGCAGGGCGAAACGGAGGTCGGAAAGCGGGGCGGTGTAGCTGCTCATCGGATACGTCTCGATCAGGGACAGGGAGAACGGCGCGGTGCGCCGCGATGGAAAGCGGTGTTCAGCGCAGCACGCCCGGCAGGCCCGGCGCCTGGTTCAACGTGCTGCGGCTGCTGACGTCGAAGCTGCGCTGCTTCTTTTCCTGCGGCGTGGCTGTCACCGAACCTTTCAGGCCATAGGCCAGGGTGCGGTTGCCGGCCAGCGCATCGGCCACCACCAGGCGTGCGGCCGAGCTGGGCACCAGGTCGACCGTGATGACGTCGGCGGAGGTGCCGCCGATGGAGATGCCGGGACGGGCCTGCAGGGTGCCGGCTTCGCTGTCGCCGACGCTCAGCGCCAGGGACACATCGTCGAACGTCATCGGCATCGAGCTGTAGTTCTGCAGGCGCAGCGCCACGGTCCAGTTGCCGTCGGCGCGGACGGTCAGCTGCTGCAGGCTGGCGGCCGGTTCCGAGACGCGCTTGACGATGCCGTCGCTGCAGGCGGCGAGGGCGAGGGTGCACAGGACGATCAAGACGGTACGGAAACGGTGCAACATGGGCGCAAGTCCTCTGAAGGGGGTGCGTTGGCGTAAGCATACTACGGCGTATGGTTCAGTGGATCGCCTGTGGCGACCCGCCGCAGAGGGTAGCGCGTGAAGATGGCGGCCGGACACGCACAGCGCCGGAGCGGGCGCGTTGCGCGCAGCCGCGCGGGGCGGCTCAGTCGGCCGGTGCGTCGCGTATCGGCGCCATCAGGCGCAGCGGCGCCAGGTCGTAGCCCATCGCCTCGGCCTTGGCCTTCAGCTGTTCGAACCGTGCGCGGTCCATCTCCGGCAGGCGCGACAGGATCCACAGATACTTGCGGTCAGGGCCGCCGACCATCGCCCACTGGTAGTCCGGATCCAGCGCCAGCACCCAGTAGTCGGCCCAGACCAGCGGCACCCAGCTCAGCCAGTCGGGGACGAAGCGCACCTGCAACTGGCCGGGATGTCCGGCCACGGGCCGGGCCACGCCTTCAGCCACCACGCGTTCGCCGTCGCCATTGCGGCAGGCATTGGTGACGCTGATGCGGCCATCGCGGCGCAGTGCATAGTGCGCGGTGATGTCGCCAACGCAGCGCTTCTGGAACGACACGGGCAGGTGGGCGATCTCGTGCCACTGGCCGGCATAGCGGTCGATGTCCAGCGCATCGACGGCGCGCACGGGTTCGCTGGCGGTCGCGGACAGCGACGCCAGCAGCAGGCAGGCGAACAGGGCAGGGCGCAGATGCATCGGCAGACTCCGGCAGGACACTGGAGCGTAGGGGGCGTGCTGCGTGCCGGTGTGAATGTTTCGTCAACCGCCTGCATGGCGCGCCGGAAACAAAAAAAGACCCGCATTTCTGCAGGTCTTCAAGCATGGTGGCCGAGGACGGAATCGAACCGCCGACACGGGGATTTTCAATCCCCTGCTCTACCAACTGAGCTACTCGGCCAGATTGTGCGGCAGACCGCGATCGACAGCGGTGGCCGGAAAAAAAAGACCTGCATTTCTGCAGGCCTTCGAACGTGGTGGCCGAGGACGGAATCGAACCGCCGACACGGGGATTTTCAATCCCCTGCTCTACCAACTGAGCTACTCGGCCACGTGTTTCGTTGCAGCGACGTCGCTGCCAAGGACGCGCATATTACGGAGGTCGGCTGTCTTCGGCAAGCATTTTGGAAAAAAACCTTCACATTGCCGTCTGCGCGGGCGCAAGTGGTTGATCCTGCGTCGTGCCGAGGTGGCGGCGCCGGTCGATGGCGGAGGCGGGTGGTCGCGGCGGCGGCGAGGATCGTCGCCTGCAGCGGAAATCAGCGGGCCGCCCGCATCGGCAAACATGCAGGGGCAAGGCATGCGGCCGCGGTTGCATCAGGCAGGCGATGGAACGCTGTTTTCGCCGCCGCACGCGCCGATCGTCGCGGCGTATTGTCGCCCCTCCTGTCCAATGCTGTCCGCAGCAGAGTCCATCCCATGGCTGATCAACCGACCACCACCCGCATCGTCCTCGCCTCGCGGCCGCAGGGTGCGCCGATCGCTACCAATTTCCGCCTGGAGCAGTCGCCGCTGCCGGCGCCGGCAGCAGGACAGGTGCTGCTGCGCAACCGCTATCTGTCGCTGGATCCGTATATGCGCGGGCGCATGGACGAAGGACCTTCCTATGCGCCTCCCGTTGCCGTGGGTGCGGTGATGGAAGGGCAGACCGTCGCCGAAGTGCTGCAGTCGAATGCGGCGGGAATCGCGGTGGGCGAGCTGTTCCTGGCGCCGGGTGGATGGCAGACCCATGCGGTGCTGGATGCGCAGGTGCTGGGGCGTCGGCTGGACCCGGCGGGCCTGCCGCTGAGCACGGCACTCGGCGTGTATGGCATGCCGGGATTCACCGCGTATTCCAGCCTGCATGAAATCGCCCGGCTGCAGCCGGGCGAGACGCTGGTGGTCGCCGCTGCGACCGGCCCGGTGGGGGCAACCGTCGCCCAGCTGGCCAAACTGCAGGGCGCCCGCGTGGTCGCCATTGCCGGCGGCGATGGCAAGCGTGCCTACCTGCAATCGCTTGGCGTGGATGTGGCGCTGGACCATCGCGCGGCTGATTTCGCCGCGCAGCTGCGCGCCGCCGTGCCGGACGGCATCGACGTCTACTTCGAGAATGTCGGCGGCCACGTACTCGACGCGGTGCTGCCACTGCTCAACGATTTCGCCCGCATTCCGGTCTGCGGCACCATCGCCACCTACAACGCGCGCGGCGTCGAGCATCCCGGGCCCGATCGCCTGCCGGCATTGTTCAGCCAGATCCTGCGGCAGCGGCTGACGGTTCGCGGCTTCATCGTGCACGACTTCAACCACCTGTGGCCGCAGTTCGAGCGCGAGATGGCGCACTGGCTGCGGGAAGGGCGCATCCAGTACCGCGAGGACGTGGTCGAAGGGCTGCAGAGCGCACCGGATGCCTTCTTCGGGCTGCTGCAGGGGCGCAACTTCGGCAAGCTGGTGGTGAAGCTGGACTGAGCTCTCGCCGGTGTCCGCCGGGCATGGCCCGGCGCTGCCACGGCGCGAGCCGGCCACGGTCGGCATCCACCGGTCCTGATGCGGCGGCATCAGCCGTTGGCGGCTTTCTCCCGGCGCAGCAGTTCGCGCTTGCGGGCCACACCCCAGGCATAGCCGGACAGATCGCCATCGCGGCGCACCACGCGATGGCATGGCACCGCCACCGCCAGTGGATTGCTGGCGCAGGCACGCGCGACCGCGCGGCTGGAACGCGGCGCGCCGATGCGCGCGGCAATGTCGGCATACGATGCGGTCTGCCCCTGGGGAATCTGCTGCAGCGCCTGCCAGACGCGCTGCTGGAAGGCGGTGCCGCGGATGTCCAGTGGCAGTGTCGCGCCACGTGCCGGATCCTCGACCAGGCCGACCACCTGCGCCACCAGCTGCTCGTAGCCACTGTCAGCGCCGACCAGCTCAGCCTGGCGGAAGCGTTGCTGCAACGACTGCAGCAGCGCTTCCGGATCGTCGCCGAGCAGGATCGCCACCACGCCGATGCTGCTGCTGGCCACCAGCACGCTGCCCAGCGAGCTTTCGGCGATGGCGAAATGGATCACCTCACCGCGTCCACCGCTGCGCCATTGCCGGGGCGTCATTCCCAGCAGGCGCGGCGCGTTCTCGTAGAAGCGGCCGCTGGAGCCGAAGCCGGCGTCGTGGAAGGCATCGGTGATGCGCGCCTGCTGTTGCAGTCCTGTGCGCAGCCGATCGGCGCGCAGGGCCGCCGCATACTGCTTCGGGGTCAGTCCGGTGGCCTGCTTGAACAGTCGATGCAGCCGGGTCGGGCTGCAGCCCGCCAGTTCGGCAAGCTCCTGCAGTGAGGGTTCGTCGAGACAGGCCTGCAGGTGGCGGCAGACGCGTTCGACGCGGGCATCGGTGGTTGCGATGGCAGTGTCCATGCGTCGATTCTGGCACGTGCCCCGCTGGCGGAAACTCCGTTTCCTGCACGCGCCGGCAGGGCCTGGAAACGGAGTGTCAACGGGGCAGGGGCGCGACATCGTAGGGTCCACTTCACTGCCTGGACCCCGAACATGCGCCTGCACGACAAGATCGCCCTCATCACCGGTGCCAGCGCCGGCATCGGCCGCGCCTGCGCGCTGCGTTTCGCCGCCGAGGGCGCAAGGCTGGTGCTCAACGCGCGGCAGCCGGAGCCGTTGCAGGCGCTGGCCGATCAGATCCGTGCTGCCGGCGGCGAGGCGGTGGTGCATGCCGCCGATGTCGCCGGGCCGGACACTGCACAGGTGCTGGTCGACCTGGCGCAGCGGGCCTTCGGAGGCCTGGACATCGCGATCAACAATGCCGGGATGCTGGGGCCGGGCGTGCCCGCTGCGGAGTTTCCGGTGGACGCCTGGAGGCAGGTGATGGCCACCAACCTCGATGCAGCCTTCCACGCCGCGCGTGCGCAGTTGCCAGCCCTGCTGGCGCGGGGCGGCGGCTCGCTGGTGTTCGTCGGCACCATCGTCGGCCATACCGTCGGCTTGCCCGGCATGGCCGCCTACGCCTCGAGCAAGGCCGGGCTGATCGGCCTGAGCCAGGTGATCGCCGCCGAGTACGGCGCACGGGGCGTGCGTTGCAACGTGCTGCTGCCCGGCGGCACCGACACCGAGATGGGCCGGCAGGCTGCGCCAGACGAGGATGCGCTGGACTTCGTACGGTCGCTGCATGCGCTCAAGCGCCTGGCCGGGCCGGAAGAGATCGCCAACGCTGCGCTGTTCCTGGCCAGCGATGAAGGCAGCTTCGTGACCGGCAGTGCGATGCGCGTGGACGGCGGGATATCCATCAATCGCACCTGAGGGGACGGCCGGCGGCTGCACATGGCGTTCGCGCCGGACTGACCCGTCCGTTACCCGGCGACCTCTAGCGTGGCACCAGCGCCGGCCTCCGCCGGCGGCGGAGCCACGCATGAGCAGACACGAAAAGGACACGCCCGATCCACGCCAGGGGGTGCAGGAAAGCCGCCAGGACCGGAAGCAGGACGACGTCGCCAAGCAGCGTCCGGGACAGCGCGACCAGCAGGTACGTGACACCCACTCGCGCAGTCCACGGCGCAAGGATGGTGGGCAGGAGCCTGCCTGACGCGTCATTGCTGCAAGCGCCCTCGGCCCGAGCCAGCGGCTGCCCGATGCTGGGTTTGTCGCCACCGGGCTCGGTCATGCGCAGGTCGCGCGTCTCATCGGCCCGGTAGCCCGGGGCGTGCAACGAAAAAGGCCGGACCCTGGGTGTCAGGAGTTCCGGCCTTTTTCATGCCCTGGTGGGCATGTGGATGGTGGAGCCAAGGAGGATCGAACTCCTGACCTCGTCATTGCGAACGACGCGCTCTCCCAGCTGAGCTATGGCCCCGTAGTGCGGTGTCATTGTATCGCTGGCGGTCGGCCTTGCCAAGCGACGCGCGGCCGTGGCCATAGGCGACTGTGCCGAGTCCGCCGGCTTTCGTGCGATGCCGTTGCGCGAAACGAAATCGTAACAATTTGGAGGATAATCCCCAGTCTGCGCAGCAGTTCCCTTTCTCGCCGCCCGGCCCGCGCAGGCCGCCCGGACGTCTCCTCAGAGCTTTCGATGCCTCCCCATACCGATTCCCGCCGTCTGTCGGGCATGTCGTCTTCCCTCGTTTCCTTCCGTCGCCATCCGCTCGCGCTGGCCTGCGCAGGCCTGGCGCTGGTCGGCAGCTTCGGCGCCGCGGCGCAGGACAGCGCGCCGACCCCCACCGGGCTGGATACCATCACCGTGACCGCCGAACACCGTGAGCAGAACCTGCAGGAGGTGCCGGTGTCGGTGGGCGTCGTGCAGGGCGAGCGCATGCGCGACTTCACCGCCGGCGGCGACGACACCCTGCTGGCGCTGTCCGGCCGCGTGCCGAGCCTGTATGCGGAAACCACCACCGGTCGCATCTTCCCGCGCTTCTACATCCGCGGGCTGGGCAACATCGATTTCTATCTGGGTGCTTCCCAGCCGGTGTCGATCATCCAGGATGACGTGGTGCTGGAGCACGTGGTGCTCAAGTCCAATCCGGTCTACGACGTGGACCAGGTGGAAGTACTGCGCGGCCCGCAGGGTTCGCTGTTCGGCCGCAACACCACGGCCGGCATCGTCAAGTTCGACACGCTCAAGCCGACGCAGGACTACACCGGCCGCGTCAGCGCCAGCTACGCCAGTTACAACAGCGTGTCGATCGATGGCGGCTTTGGCGGTCCGATCAACGATATCGCCTCGTTCCGCGTGTCGGCCCTGTACCAGCATCGCGACGACTATGTCGACAACACCTACAGCGGCCCGAGTGCGGATGGCACCGTCAGCCCGAAGAAGAACGCCATGGGCGGTTTCGATGACCGCAACGTCCGCGCCCAGCTGCTGCTGACGCCGAGCGAGCAGTTCTCGATCCTGGCCTCGGCACACGCGCGCGATTACGAAGGCACCTCGACCCTGTTCCTGCGCGGCGCGCTGACCAAGGGTTCCAACCGCACCGACGTGCCGCGCGACCAGGTCGCCTACGACGAAGCCGACAACAACCCGCAGGCCTACAAGACCTACGGTGGCTCGGTGAAGGCGCGCTACGACTTCGGCGCGATCGACTTCACTTCGATCACCGCGTATGAAACCACCTCCGGTTACAGCCGTGGCGATACCGATGGCGGTGCTGCGGTGAACTATCCGGTCAACGGCGTGCCCAACGGCTACGGCCAGTCGATGGGCCGGATCCGCGACCTGGACCAGTGGACCCAGGAATTCCGTCTGGCCAGCCATGACGACAGCGCGTTGCAGTGGCAGGCCGGCGCGTTCTATTTCAACGGCAGCGACACCACCGACTTCTACCAGCGTGCCTGGTTCCTGCAGGGCGCTGCGCGCAATCCGAACAACTGGGTACGCCTGCGCAACAAGAACACCTCCTGGGCCGGTTTCGGCCAGCTCAGCTACGCCTTCACCGACAGGTTCACGGTGACCGCCGGCCTGCGCCAGACCCGCGACGAGAAGCACACCCGGCTGCTGAAGACCGCCGACACCGCTGCCGGGGTGGTGACCTACAAGGGCCGCACCGACGTCAGGATGTCCGATACCACGCCCAGCTGGGACCTGAGTGCGATGTACCAGATCACGCCGGACGTCAGCGTCTATGCGAAGGTGGCGCGCGGCTTCCGTGGGCCCACCATCCAGGGCCGTTCGGCGGTGTTCAATGCCGACTTCACCACCGCCGACTCGGAGACCATCCTGTCCTGGGAGGCCGGCGTGAAGAGCAGCCTGTGGGACAACCGCCTGCGCCTGAACGCCACCGCGTTTACCTACACCGTCAACGATATCCAGCTCAACGGTAACGATTCGGACGGCAACGGCGTGCTGTTCAACGCAGACAAGGCCAAGGCGTATGGTTTCGAAGCGGACATGGAACTGCGTCCGGTTCCCAACCTGACCCTGAGCGCCGGTGTCAGCCTGCTGCACAGCGAAATCAAGGACAAGCGCGTGTACGCGCAGGTCTGCGGCCTGAATGGCCAGGTGGTGTGCACGGTGGATGATCCGACCATCAAGGTGGGTGCGAACACCTTCGCGCAGATCGACGGCAACCCGTTGCCGAACGCACCGAAGTACAACGTCAACCTGGCCGCACGCTACGATTTCCC
The DNA here is from genome assembly GCF_039674705.1 of Stenotrophomonas sp. TWI169. NCBI lineage: Bacteria > Pseudomonadati > Pseudomonadota > Gammaproteobacteria > Lysobacterales > Lysobacteraceae > Stenotrophomonas > Stenotrophomonas sp. TWI169. Next base: position 59,004 of record NZ_JBDJOB010000018.1, read on the forward strand.
GGTCAGCGACGCGGCCACGATGTTCGTGTCCACCGACTGGAACAAGCAGGGCTATACCAGCTTCGTGCTGTATGACAGCAAGGAGTTCAACTCCAAGGGGGACTTCGAGGGCGGCCTGAAGATCGGTTACTCCGGCAACTACGGTGCCTATGAAGTCGCGCTGTTCGCACGCAACATCACCAACGAGAAGAATCTCAAGGGCGTGATCGAGAACTACATGGCCGCGGTGTACAACGAGCCGCGTACCGTGGGTGTGTCGCTGAACATGAACTGGTAGTCGAACGGTTGCGGGAAGGGGCGGCCCGGTGATCCTGGCCGCCCCTTTCCGTTGCTGCAGCGGGTTGTCAGCGCACCGGCAACAATGGCTGCAGGCGCGATTCCAGCGCCTGCTGGCGCCATCCGGCCAGCGCCGACGGCCACTGGCGGTGCTCCAGGTAGCTTTCCAGGTGCTTGCGCGAGGCCAGTACGCCGTCCGCCAGGCCCAGCTCGCGGCTGCATTCGGCCACGGCGTCCTGCATCTTCTTAAGCGTCTTCTTGCTGCTGTCGGTGGGCTGGGTGGCCAGCGGCGCGTCCTGCTCATCGGCCAGCGGAGTGTCCAGGGCCTGCCACACGGCGGCTGTCAGCTTGCGCGGCGCCTTCGGGAACGGCTCGAACAGCTTGGCGAGCGCGTCGACATCGGCCGGTGGCGAGCGCGCCAGCAGGGCGGCAAGTTCGTTGTCCAGGATCCAGCTGCGCGGCCGGTCGCTCTGGCGTGCCTGCACATCGCGCCAGCGCAGCAGGCGCAGCAGGCGTCGCTGTGCCTCGGCATCGAGGAACTGGGCCGAGCGCATGGACAGGTGCGGCCAGCGGTCCTCATCGTTGGCGACGCTGGCCAACAGGCGTTCAGCGTCGTCGTGCAGCCACTGCTGGCGTCCCATCGCCTGCAGTCTCGCGTCGATCGCGTCATGCAGCGCGAACAGGTGCTCGACGTCATCGGCGGCATACTGCAGCTGCGACTCGGAGAGCGGGCGGCGCATCCAGTCCGAGCGGGTCTCGCCCTTGGCCAGGGTCACGCCGGTGATCTCCTGCACCAGCTTCTGGTAGCCCATCCCGGCACCGATGCCGGCCAGCGCCGCGCCGATCTGGGTATCGAACAGCGGTCGTGGCAGCACGCCGCAGGTCCATTTGAAGGCCACCAGATCCTCGCTGGCGCTGTGCATCACCTTGATGATCGACGTATCGGTCAGCCAGGGGGCCAGTGCTTCGGGCATGCCGGGAATCAGCGGATCGATCAGCAGGATGTCCTCGCCGACCGCCATCTGCACCAGCGCCAGTTGCGGCCAGAAGGTGCGTTCACGGATGAATTCGGTGTCCAGACCGATGCGGGTGGGACGCTGCTGGTAGTACGCATCCAGCTCGGCGGGGGTGGTGATCCAGATTGCCACGGGTCAGGGCCTGCTACTCGGGTTTGCTCAGGCAGGGGAGAATAGCCTAACGTCGGTCCGCGTCCGTGCCGAAGGAGGCTCTGCTTGCGTTTTCCGCTGTCGTCCGCGCTGTGCGCCAGCCTGGCCCTGGCTCTGGTCGCCTGCACCCCGTCACCGCCGACACCGGCAGGCAAGGCCGGCGAGGGATCCGGCCAGGCGGCATCGCCGCCGGCGCCGGAGGATCGGCCGGCGGTGCAGGGCAGCGTGACCATCGCCGGTCAGGATGCCGCCGAAGACGTGCAGCAGTGGACGCCGCCCCGTGTCGATCGGGAGGGGCGCAGCCTGGCGCAGCTGCGCAGGGCCGCCGAGCAGGCGTTTGCCCAGGATCGGCTGTACGAGGATGGCGATGCCGCCATCCCGCTGTGGCTGGCGGTGCAGGAGGAGGTGCCTGACGACCGCCAGGCCCGTGCTGGCCTGCAGCGTGCCCGCCAGCGCCTGCTGCAGCAGACCGATGCCTTGCTGGTGCGGCCGCTGCAGCAGCGCGAGGCGCTGGCCGAAGCGGGACGCCAGGCGCTGGTGTTGCTGACCCTGGCCCCTGACGATGAAAAGGTGCGTGCCCTGCAGGCGCGGGTGGAGATCGCGCAACGCGTGGTGGCCTACAACCGGGCCGGCGAGGAGGACCTGCGCGCGGACCGGATCGGCGAGGACGGTGACGGCGCGATCGGCAGTTTCCGCGAGGCGTTGGCGCTTGACGAGGGCAACCGCCGCGCACGCCAGGGCCTTGCTGCGGCGGAGAGTGGCCTGATCCGGCGTGCCGAGGAGGCCGCCCGCCGCCGTGACTTCGCCAGTGCCGGCACCTGGCTGGCCGAAGCCAGCAAGGTCCGTGATTCCTCTCCGACCATCGCCGACGCCTTCGAGCGCATCGAGCAGATCCGGGCCAACACCCTGGCGCAGCTGCGCGACGAGGGCCTGCGCGACCTGGCGACGCCGCAGGGCCTGAAACCTGCACGCGAGAAGCTGGCCGAAGCACTGCGCATCGCGCTGCCCGGCGACGCGGTCGTGGCGCAGCTGCGCGAGCGCATCGATCTGGCAACCCATTACGGCAGCTTCCGTCCCGGCCAGGTGTTCAGCGACGCGATGCGCGATGGCGGGCGTGGCCCGCAGATGGTGGTGGTGCCGCATGGCGGCTTCCAGATGGGCGCAGGGGATGCCGAGCCCGGCGCCACCGATGCCGAGCGCCCTTCGCATTACGTGCGGTTTGACCGCGGTTTCGCGATGGCCATCACCGAGGTGACCGTCAGCGATTTCGAGCGCTACGTCAAAGCCACCAATGCCCGCCCACGCGCGACCCGTCGCGGTCATTCGGTGGTCTATGACGAGCGCAGCGGCAACTTCATCCGCCGCAGCGGTGTCGACTGGCGCTCGGATTACGACGGCGCGCGCGCGCTGGGCAACGCGCCTGTGATGCATGTGAGCGTGCGCGACGCGGAAAACTATGCCGCGTGGCTGTCCGAGCAGACCGGCTACAGCTACCGGCTGCCCAGCGAGGCCGAGTTCGAGTATGCGCTGCGCGCCGGCAGCAGCGGCCGTTATCCCTGGGGGGATACAGGCACGCCCCCGCCGGGCAGCGGCAACTTCACCGGCAGCAAGGATGTCTCGCCGTCTGGCCGGCATTGGCACAACGCGTTCATCGGCTATGGCGATGGCTGGTGGGGCCCGGCGCCGGTGGCGAACTTCCGGGCCAACGCGTTCGGCCTGCACGACATGGCCGGCAATCTCAGCGAATGGGTGGCCGACTGCTGGCATTCCAGCTACCGGCGTGCGCCCTCCGACGGCGTGGCCTGGTTCAACCCGGGTTGTCGGGCGCGGGTGATCCGCGGAGGCAACTGGGCGAACTCTCCCGAGCAGACCCGGGCGGCCTGGCGGCAGTCGCAGGACTCGGACACCACCAACGCCCGCATCGGGTTCCGCCTGGTACGCGGCATCTGAGCGGCCGGCTTCACCCGGCGCGGGCTCCGGCACACTAAGATTGCGCCGTGCCCGCCGGCCGGCGGGGCCAGCCGGAAGACCACCGCATGCGCAACGACCCATTTTCCCGCTCGCCGCAGGGCCCGCAGCGGCGTGGCCTGTTCGGCAACATCCGCTGGTGGGTACTGCTGCTGGCGGCGGGTTACGCGGCCTTTTACTGGTTTTCGAACCGGACGGTCGATCCCTATACCGGCGAGAAGGTCATGATCGACAGCAGCCTGGATGCCCAGCAGGAAACCGCGCTGGGCCTGCAGGCCTACCAGCAGATCCTGGCGCAGGAGCGGCCACTGGACCCGAACGCGCAGATCTCGCGTGACGTGCGTGCGATTGCCGAGCGGTTGATCGCCAAGGTCGATGTGGTGGAGACCGCATTGGCGCGGGAGCATGGCGTGGAGCCGGCCCATTTCGCGCGCAGCTTCCAGTGGGAGGTGAACGTGATCCCCTCCGAGCAGGCCAACGCCTTCTGCCTGCCGGGCGGGAAGATGGCGGTCTATACCGGTCTGGTGCCGGTGGCGCGGACCAAGGATGCGATGGCGGTGGTGATGGGGCATGAGATCGCCCATGCGCTGCTGCGCCATGGAGCGCAGCGCATGGCACAGCAGAAGCTGACCCAGATCGGGCAGATGGCCGGGGCTGCCAGTGGCATGGATGCGCAGCAGCAGCAGATGGTGATGTCGGCGATGGGTTATGGCTATCTGCTGCCCTACGCACGCAGCCACGAGACCCAGGCCGATGAGGTGGGGCTGATGCTGGCTGCGGCTGCCTGTTTCGATCCGCGCGAAGCGGTGCCGCTGTGGCAGCGGATGGGCCAGGCCAGTGGTGGTCAGTCGCCGCCGGAGTTTGCCTCCACCCATCCCAACCCGGGAACCCGGATCCAGAATCTGCAGGCCCTGATGCCGAAGGCGCTGGAGTACCGGAAGCAGTTCTGCGAGGCGGCCAGGTAGGAAGGCGCACGCTGGGCTGCGCCTTGGCCCCCGCTTACCTGACCAAGGTGACCTGCACGTCGATGACGCCGTCGCCCACGCGTGCCTGCAGTGCGTCGCCGGGCTGGACCTGTTCAACCTGTCGTACCAGTGCACCATCATCGGCACGGGTCACGATGCTGTAACCGCGTGCCACCGTGGCCAATGGACTGACCGCCTCCAGGGACCGGGCCAGGCCGCGCAGGCGCAGCGCATCGCGTTGCAGCAGCCGCTGCATCGCTGCATGGGGGCGTCCGCGCAGGGCCGACAGGCGACGCTGCATCGCGTCCAGCTGGCGCTGCGGATGATGGCCACGCAGCACCGCGGCAGCATGGCGCAGGCGCGCGGCACGGCGCTCCTGCTGCTGGTTGAAAGCCGCGTGCAGCCGCCGGCCCAGCTCCAGCTGACGGCGCCGCAACAGGTCCAGCCGGGCCTGTGGACTCTGCGCATTCAATCGCAACAGCGCACGGTCGGCGCGCTGCATGGCCTGTCCTACCGCGTGGCGCTGCAGCTGTGCCAGCCGCGCGGCATTGCGGCGCAGGCGCAGGGCCAGGTCACGCTGGTCGGGGACCAGCAGCTCGGCCGCCACCGAAGGTGTCGGCGCGCGCAGGTCGGCGGCAAAATCACTCAGGCTGAAGTCGGTCTCGTGGCCGACGGCCGACACGACCGGCGTATCGCTGGCGGCGATCGCGCGCGCCAGCGCTTCGTCGTTGAACGCCCATAGATCTTCCAGTGAACCGCCGCCGCGGGTCAGCAGGATCACGTCGTAGCGACCACTGGCATCGGCTGCCTGCAGCAGGCGGGTGATCTGCGCGGCGGCGCTGGAGCCCTGCACCAGGGTCGGCAGCAGGTCCACCTCCAGCAGCGGGAAACGACGCCCCAGTACGCTCAGCACATCGCGCACGGCGGCGCCGGTCGGCGAGGTGATCACCGCCAGCCGCCGCACATGCGCGGGCAGCGCCCGCTTGCGTGCAGGATCGAACAGGCCTTCGGCGTCCAAGCGCGCCTTCAGCTCCTCGAACGCCCGCCGCAGCGCGCCTTCACCGGCTTCCTCCATGTGGTCGAGCACCATCTGGTACTCGCCGCGTGCGTCGTACAGGGTCACCCGGCCACGCACCAGCACGCGCATGCCCTCGCGCGGTACGAACTTCAGGTACTGCGCCTTCATCCGGAACATCGCCGCACGCAGCTGTGCCCGTGCGTCCTTCAGGGTGAAGTACAGGTGCCCGGACGCAGGGCGGGCCACGCTGCCCAGTTCGGCTTCGACCCAGATCGCCGGGAAGCTGCCTTCCAGCAGGTCGCGTGCCAGCGTGTTGAGCTGGCTGGGAGTGAGAATGTCGTTGTTGCGTGGCTGCATGGGTACGGCGCGCTGCGGGTGGAGCGGGCACTCAGGATCGCACGTTGGCGCGCGCCGGGCACGCCCGGCTCAGGTCGTGCGGTGCTGTGCCAGTGCCCACTGCACGTGCTCGCGCACCAGCGGCGAGGAATCATCGATGCGGGTCTGCAGTGCGGCCAGGGTCTGCGGTGCTGTCGGCGCGTTGCCCAGTGCCACGGCGATGTTGCGCAGCCAGCGCTCATGGCCGCTGCGACGGATCGGGCTGCCTTCGGTGCGGCGCAGGAATTCCGCCTCGTCCCAAGCGAACAGCTGATCCAGGCGCGCAGTGTCCAGGTTGTTGCGTGCGCGGAAATCGGCTTCATCGGTGCGCTTGGCAAACTTGTTCCACGGGCAGACCAGCTGGCAGTCGTCGCAGCCGTAGATGCGATTGCCGATCAGCGGCCGCATGTCCTCGGGGATCGCGCCGTCATGCTCGATGGTCAGATAGGAAATGCAGCGGCGCGCATCCAGCCGCTGCGGGCCGGTGATGGCGCGCGTGGGGCAGATGTCGATGCAGCGCGTGCAGGTGCCGCAGTGCGCAGTGGCGGGCGCGTCGACCGGCAACGGCAGGTCGATGTAGATCTCGCCGATGAAGAACCATGAGCCTCCCTGGCGATCGATCAGGCAGGTGTGCTTGCCGATCCAGCCGAGCCCGGCGTTGCGGGCCAGGGCCCGTTCCAGCACCGGTGCCGAATCGACGAAAACGCGGTAGCCCAGTGGCGCGACTTCATCGTTGATCCGCGCAGCGAGCTTCTGCAGGCGGTTGCGCATCAGCTTGTGGTAGTCGCGCCCCAGCGCGTAGCGCGCCACGTAGGCGCGGCCGGGATCGGCCAGGGTCGCCCAGGCTTCGGTATCGTCGCGGTGGCTGTAGTCCATGCCCACGGAAATGACCCGCACCGTGCCCGGCAGCAGTTCGGCCGGGCGTGCGCGCAGCGTGCCGTGGCGTGCCATCCAGTCCATGGTCCCGTACAGGCCCTGGCCCAGCCAGTCGGCCAGGTGTGCCTCGTCCTCGCCCAGCTCGATGCCGGCAATGCCGCAGCGCTGGAAACCGTGTGCACGGGCCAGTTCGCGGATGCGCTGCACGGCCTGGACCGGGTCGGCTGGGGCAGGGGCGGGGACGGAGGACATATGCACCAGTATAAAATCCCGGCATGCCCGATCTCTCTCTTCTGTTCGACACCGCCGCTGCGCGCGCGCTGGATGCCCGCGCGTCGGTGCTTGCCGGTGATGGTGGCTGGAGCCTGATGGCGCAGGCTGGCCTGGCGGGCTGGCAGTGCCTGCTGCAGCAATGGCCGGATGCCCGCAGTCTGTATGTGGTGGCTGGCGCCGGTAACAACGGCGGCGATGGCTACGTACTGGCGACCCATGCGCTGCAGGCGGGCCGCCAGGTGCAGGTGATCACCCTGCCGGGCAGGCTGCCCGCCACGCCGCTGGCGCAGCAGGCGGCGGCCGCATTCGCTGCCGCCGGCGGCAGCAGCATCGAGTTCGACGGCCAGCTGCCGGTCGCCGACGTCGGCGTGGATGCGCTGTTCGGTCTCGGCCTGGATCGGGCCCCGGCCGGCATGGCGCAGGCGCTGATCGAAGCACTCAATGCCTCTCCGGCGCCGGTGCTGGCACTGGATGTACCCAGCGGTGTCGATGCCGATCAGGGCGGCGTGCCCGGCGTTGCGGTGCGCGCGGCGGTCACCCTGCAGTTCATTGTCTGCCACCGGGGCCTGTACACCGGCGACGCGCTGGATCATGTCGGCCAGCGTCGGCTGGCGCCGTTGGACCTGCCGCAGGCGGCGCGTGAAGGCATCGCGGCCAGCGCGGAGCGCTGGGTCGGCGACCGTCTGCGGGCGCTGCTGCCGCCGCGCCGGGCGAATACCCACAAGGGCGAGTCCGGGCATGTGCTCTGTGTGGGCGGCAACCACGGCAGTGGCGGTGCAGCGGTGATGGCGGCCGAGGCCGCACTGCGTGCCGGTGCCGGACTGCTCAGTGTCGGCACCCGTCGTGAGCATGTGGGGGCGATGCTTGCGCGCCTGCCCGAGGCGATGGCGCATGCGCTGGAAGATGGCGCGGCGTTGCCTGCGCTGCTGGACCGCGCACGGGTCGTTGCGATCGGGCCGGGCCTTGGCCAGGACGACTGGGCGCGTGCGCTGCATGCCAGCGTGCTCGCCTGCGGGCGTCCGCTGGTGATCGACGCCGATGCCCTGAATCTGCTGGCGGAGAACCCGCACGCGGTGCCTGATGCCATCCTGACGCCGCATCCGGGAGAGGCTGCACGCCTGCTGGGCTGCAGTACCGCCGAGGTACAGGCCGATCGCTTCGGCAGCGCGCAGGCGCTGGCCGAGCGCTATCACGCCACGGTGGTGCTGAAGGGTGCCGGCAGTGTAGTCGCGGCACCTGCGCGGCTGCCGCGGCTGATCGCGGCCGGCAATCCGGGCATGGCGGTCGGCGGCATGGGAGATCTGCTGACCGGCGTCATTGCTGGACTGCGCGCGCAGGGATTGGACGCATTCGATGCCGCAGCAGGCGGCGCCCTGCTGCACGCGCTTGCCGGCGACGCCGCTGCCATCGACGGCGCGCGTGGTCTGCTTCCCACCGACCTGCTGGCGCCCCTGCGGCGGCTGGCCAATCCGGAACGCTCCCCATGAACGAATTCTTCCTTGCCGACAGCGATGCCACTGAACGTCTCGGGCAGTGGCTGGCGGCCACGCGACCGCCGCAGGCGTTGATCGAGCTGCGCGGCGACCTCGGCGCCGGCAAATCCACCACCGCGCGTGCGCTGCTGCGTGCGCTGGGCGTGCAGGGTGCGATCCGCAGCCCGACCTACACCCTGGTCGAGCGCTATCCGCTGGCCAGTGGTGGCGAGGCGTGGCATCTGGACCTGTACCGCATCGGCCAGGCCGGGGAACTGGATTTCCTGGGCCTGGACGAGGGCAGTGCGGTGCTGTGGCTGGTCGAGTGGCCGGAACGGGGGGCGGGCGCATTGCCGCCGACGGACCTGGTCGTGGCGCTGGAGATCGAGGGCCAGGGGCGCCGGGCGCGTCTCAGTGCGCTCAGCGACGCTGGCCGGGAATGGCTGCAGCGGCTGGCCGAAGGTGGAGACTTGCGGCCTGTTTCTGTCGCCTGACGAGAACAAAGATCGGCAGGTTACGGATTATTAAGGAAAAAGGTATTGCATTCCGTTCAGCGCGGTGATTGAATCCTGAGCCATGCGCCTGGGGAACCGTCTCATCGCCATCTGTGCCGCCGTCGGACTGGGTCTGGCGTGCCTCAGCGCGTGGGCGGGTGAAGTCCGCCAGGTACAGCTGAATACAGGTTCCACCGGCACCCGCGCGGAAATCTCGCTGGTTGGCAGTGGCGGCTACAAGACGCTGTCGCTGGCCAACCCGAACCGGCTGGTGGTCGATTTCCCGGATTCCACTGCCGTGCGCAACCTGAAGATGCCGGCTGCGCAGGGCGTGGTGACGGCAGTGCGCACCGGACAACCTGTTCCGGGCACCTTCCGTGTTGTTTTCGATCTTGCGGAATCCGTGGCGCCGTTCCGCCCGCAGATGCAGCGCGAAGGAGAGGCGTCGAAGCTGGTGATCGAATGGCCGGGTGACAGCCCGGGCGTGGCCGCTGCGGCGCCGGCGCCGGCTCCGGTTGCCACGACCACGCAGACGACGGCACCCAGCATGCAGACGCGCAGCGACGCCGCCCGCGCTACCGCGTTGTTGACCGCGCAGGTGCAGCAGCAGGCCAGTGCCACGGCTGCCGCCCCGGCCGCGCCCACGCCGGCGCCATCCACCGCGCCCGTGCAGGTGGCCGCTGCGGGCACCAGCGCCAGCAGCACCCCGCCGGCATCGTCGCCCGCGGCGATCCTGGCCGGCCAGCGCACCGCTGCGGTGGTGAGCAATCCGCCAGCCCCGGCACCGGTGCCGGCATCGCCGCCGCCCGAACCGCCGCGTCCGGCGATGCCCAGCGACGCTTCGCGCATCCGTATGCAGCCTGGCATGCGGCACCTGGTGGTGGCGATCGATCCCGGCCACGGCGGACAGGATCCGGGCGCGATCGGACCCACCGGCAAGCGCGAGAAAGACGTTACCCTGGCGGTGGCGCGTGAGCTGGCCCGTCAGGTCAATGCCACGCCGGGCCTGAAAGCCTATCTGACCCGCGACAGCGACGTGTTCATCCCGCTGCCGATGCGCGCACAGAAGGCCCGCGCGAACAAGGCTGACATCTTCATCTCGATTCATGCGGACGCCGCCGAGAACCGCTCGGCGACCGGTTCATCGGTGTACGTGCTGTCCACCAAGGGTGCCTCGTCGCAGCGTGCGCGCTGGCTGGCGGACAAGGAAAACGCCGCCGATCTGGTCGGTGGTGTGCGCCTGCAGCAGACTGAAGGCACGCTGGCCAACGTTCTGCTCGATCTGGCGCAGAGCGGTTACATGAAAGCGTCCGAAGATGCGGCCGGCCACGTACTGGGTGGACTGAAGCGGATCGGCAACAACCACAAGCCAAACATCGAGCGGGCCAACTTCGCGGTGCTGCGCACCTCGGACATGCCGGCGATGCTGGTGGAAACCGCCTTCATCTCCAATCCGGACGAGGAGCGCCGCCTGATCGACCCGGGCTACCAGCGCAAGATCGCCGGTGCGGTGCTCGATGGCGTGCACACGTTCTTCAGCCGGCAGCCGCCGCCGGGGACGCTCTACGCGGCCCGCGCACAGGCCGAGATCGACGCGGCCGCCACCATGGCCGGCGGCAGCAAGTAGGCCGCACCCTGTTGGACCGGCCATGCCTGGGGCGTGGCGCATCATCGGCATCGCACAGGTGATCCGGCTCGACTCTCCACGCGGTACCTCCGCTATCATCGGCGCATGAAGTCTGCTGCCTACCTTGCCCCATGAGCGCGCCCGGCCCGCGCCCGATCCGGCCCTTGCCGGACATCCTGATCAACCAGATCGCCGCCGGCGAGGTGGTCGAGCGCCCCGCGTCAGTGGTCAAGGAACTGGTCGAGAATGCGATCGATGCCGGCGCCAGCCGTGTCGACATCGACCTGGAAGAAGGCGGCGTGCGCCTGATCCGCATCCGCGACAACGGCAGTGGCATCGCAGCGGAGCAGCTGCCATTGGCCGTCTCGCGGCATGCCACCAGCAAGATCGCCAACCTGGACGATCTGGAGTCGGTGGCCACGCTCGGGTTCCGCGGCGAAGCGCTGCCATCGATCGCGTCGGTCAGTCGTTTCACCCTGGCGTCGCGCCGCGCAGATGACGAGCACGGTTCCGCGCTGCAGATCGATGGCGGCAAGATCGGCGAGGTCACGCCGCGCGCGCACGCACCGGGTACCACGGTGGAAGTGCGCGAGCTGTTCTACAACGTGCCCGCGCGACGCAAGTTCCTGCGCGCCGAGCGCACCGAACTGGGGCACATCGAAGAATGGCTGCGCTCGCTGGCGCTGGCGCGGCCGGACGTCGAGCTGCGGGTCTCGCACAATGGCAAGGCATCACGCCGCTACAAGCCGGGTGACCTGTATTCGGACGCGCGGCTGTCCGAGACACTGGGCGATGATTTCGCGCTGCAGGCGGTGCGCGTGGACCACAGCGGCGCGGGCCTGCGCCTGCACGGCTGGATCGCGCAGCCGCATTATTCGCGGGCCAGTACCGACCAGCAGTACCTGTACGTCAACGGCCGTTCGGTGCGCGACCGCAGCGTTGCCCACGCGGTGAAGATGGCCTACGGCGATGTGCTGTTCCATGGCCGGCAACCGGCCTACGTGCTGTTCCTGGAACTCGACCCCACGCGCGTTGACGTCAACGTGCATCCGGCCAAGCACGAAGTGCGTTTCCGTGATGCGCGGCTGGTCCATGATTTCGTCTACCGCACGCTGAAGGACGCGCTGGCCGATACCCGAGCCGGCGTGTCGGCGCAGGAGATCGGTGCAGGTGCCGGGCAGGCAGCGGACGCCGGGGCAGCAGCGGCGGCATCGACCGTGGGCGGGTCCGGATTCGGTCTGGTCCGTGGTCCTGCTCCGGGGGCGGGCGGCGGTGGCGGATATCAGGGATGGCGCCCGCAGCAGCCGCTGGGCCTGCAGGTTGCCGATGCGCCGGCCGCCTACGCTGCGCTCTATGCCACGCCTGCTGCAGGCGAAGGCGGCACTGCGCAGCCTGCGATGCCGAGCGGAAACGGCCTGCCGGACACCCGTGCAGACGCGGGCGTGCCGCCCCTGGGGTATGCGATCGCGCAGCTGCATGGCATCTACATCCTGGCCGAGAATGCCGAAGGCCTGATCGTGGTCGACATGCACGCGGCGCACGAACGCATCGGCTACGAGCGGCTGAAGAACGCGCACGATGGTATCGGCCTGCAGTCGCAGCCGTTGCTCGTGCCGATCACGCTGGCGGTGGGCGAACGCGAAGCGGATACCGCAGAGAGCGAGGCCGCGACGCTGGCCTCGCTTGGTTTCGAGGTGACGCGGGCCGGCCCGGGCTCGCTGCATGTGCGCAGCATTCCCGCGCTGCTGGCCCACGCCGAGCCGGAGGGGTTGCTGCGCGATGTCCTGACCGACCTGCGTGAGCACGGCCAGAGCCGCCGCGTAGCGAGCGCGCGCGATGAACTGCTGTCGACCATGGCCTGCCATGGCGCTGTGCGAGCCAATCGCCGGCTGACGGTGCCGGAAATGAACGCCCTGCTGCGCGACATGGAGATCACCGAGCGATCCGGCCAGTGCAACCACGGCCGGCCGACCTGGGCCCGTTTTTCGCTGGCGGAGATCGACCGCTGGTTCCTGCGCGGACGTTGAGGGGAGCATCGATGGCGTATCGGGGAATGGGCGGCCTGCTGGCTGTCTTGTTGCTGGCAGCCTGCAGCCCGGCGCCGCCGCCGGCGCCTGCGGTGGTGGAAGATCCGGCATACGCCGCCGCGCAGCAGCAATGGCGCGTGGCGCGTTATCAGGACCTGACACGGCCTGATGGCTGGACGGCGCTGGTCGGTCTGCACTGGCTGCAGAACAGCTCGCACTTCGTTGGCAGCGGTGCCACCAATGGCATCCGCCTGGCAGTGGGGCCGGACAAGCTCGGCCTGCTGCGGCGCGAGGGCCGGCAATGGTGGTTCACGCCGGAAGCCGGGGCGGAGCTCACTCACAATGGCCAGCCGGTGAAGGGGCGCATCCGCATGGATACCGACAAGGATCCGCAGCCTACCCTGCTTGCCTTCGACGGTGGCAAGGGCCAGCTCAGCCTGATCCGGCGTGGTCCGCGCGATGCGCTGAGGGTCAAGCATGCCGACGCGCCTGCACGCCGGGATTTCGCCGGCCTGCAGTACTGGCCGGGAGGTCCCGACTGGCAGGTGCAGGCGCGCTTCGTTGCGCACGCACCGGGCAAGACCTTGCCGATCGTCGACATCACCGGACTGACCACCGACATGCCCAATGCCGGTGCCGTCGAGTTCGAGCGTGATGGCCGGACCTGGCGGCTGGAGGCGATCGGTGCCCCCGGCGAGCCCCTGTTCCTGATTTTCGCGGACCGCACCAGCGGCCGCGGCAGCTATCCCGCTGGCCGCTATCTGGATACCGGCGCCCCCGGCGCCGATGGCCGCGTGCTCATCGATTTCAACCACGCCTACAACCCGCCCTGCGCGTTCACGCCCTACGCGACCTGTCCGTTGGCACCGCCGGAGAACCGGCTGGACCTTCGCGTGGACGCGGGCGAAAAGGCCTACCACCTGCCTGAAGGAGAAGGCTGACATGCTGATCAGACACCTGTTACACGCCGCCCTGTTGCTGCTGGCCTGCGCGGTGGCGCCACTGGCGCAGGCCCGCAATGCGCCGGCCGCTGAAGGTGCGTCGGTCAAGCCGCCGGTACCGCTGCTGTGGAAGGTCACCGGCCCCGGCGATTCACGGCTGTATCTGCTGGGCTCGTTCCATCTGTTGAAGCCGCAGGACTATCCGCTGTCGGCCGACGTGGAGCAGGCCTTCGGGGCCTCGCAGCGCGTGTTGTTCGAACTCTCGCCGGAAGACATGCAGTCGCCGCAGCTGGCCAGCCGCATGGTGCAGGCCGCCGTGCGCACCGACGGCAGCGAACTGAAGCGTGATCTCGATGCAGCGACCTGGCAGAAGCTGCAGGCCTTCGCCACCGCGAACAAGCTGCCGCTGGCGCAGATGCAGGGCATGAAACCCTGGTTTGTCGGCCTGAGCATTTCAGTGGGGCAGATGCAGAAGATGGGCCTGGACCCGGCCCTCGGTCTGGACCGTCACTTCATGGAGCGCGCACAGGCGACCGGGCGCAGCACCGGTGGTCTGGAGGACATCGATACGCAGATCGGCATGCTTGATGGGATGTCGGTGCAGGAGCAGCGGCAGATGCTGTCCGAAGCCCTCGATCAGGCCGACAAGGGTGATGAACAGGCGCGCATGCTGCACGACGCATGGCGCCGCGGTGACGAGCGCCTGCTGTGGACGAAAATGGCTGCCGAGATGCGCCAGCAGTATCCGCAGCTGTATCAGCGCATCAATACCGGCCGCAATGATGCCTGGGTGCCGAAGCTGGTGCCCTATCTGCAGGCGGGGCAGGGTGGCACGCTGGTGGTGGTTGGCACGCTGCATCTGCTCGGCAGCGATGGCGTGGTCGAGAAGCTCAGGGCGAAGGGCTACAAGGTCGAGCGCGTCTGCACGGCGTGCAAGGCGAAGCGCTGACGTCTGCCTGCGGATGACCCGCAGACGAAAACGGCGCGCCAGTGGCGCGCCGTTTTCATGTCAGTCCCTGCCGTAGCTCAGCGGCGGGTCTTGCCGCCGGTGCCGGTGCCCGGTTCGTTCGGCTTGCTGCCGGTTCCGGTTCCCGGGCCGGTTCCGCCGGGGCGGGGGCCGCCGAAGCCGGTGCCCATGCTGCGCTGGAATTCCTGCCACAGCTCCAGGTTGCGTTCGGTCAGCTGGTTCATCATCGCCCACGGCGTCTGGCCCAGCAGGTTGCCCATCTGCTGGCGGAACTGCTGCTGCTGGTCCAGGAACACCTGCATGCTGCGTTCCAGGTAGTTGCCCATGAATCCCTGCAGGGAGTCGCCGTAGAAGCGGATCAGCTGGCTCAGCAACTGGGTGGAGAGCATCGGCTCGCCGTCCTGCTCCTGGTCGGCGATGATCTGCAGCAGGACCGAACGGGTAAGGTCGTCACCGCTCTTGGCGTCGCGGACCTCGAAGTCTTCACCGTCCAGTATCAGCTGGCGGACGTCCTCGATGGTGATGTAGCTGGAAATCTCGGTGTCGTAGAGACGGCGGTTCGGATACTTCTTGATGATGCGGGTCGCAGCCATGAAGCGGTCACTCGTCACAGTAGACGCGCAGCATGGCGCAGTGCAGCAGCCGTTGCAACCGCCCCAGCCCCCGCCAGGCTTGGCTTTCACGGCGGATCATGTTGCGCAACAAGGGTTTGCGTGCTGCGCAGCATGACCGCAGGCAGGTGCGGTCCGGCACGTGACCGGCCGCGCCCGCGCAGATCACCAGCCCATGTGGTGGCCGCCGTTGATGTCCAGGTTGCTGCCGGTGATCCACGAGGCCTCCTCGGCCACCAGGAAGGACACGCCGTAGGCGATCTCCTCCGGCTTGCCCAGGCGCCCGGTCGGAATGTCGGCGATGATCTTGGCCCGCACTTCCTCCGGCACGGCCATGACCATGTCCGTGGCGACGTAGCCCGGCGAAATGGTGTTGACGGTGATGCCGAAGCCCGCGTTCTCGCGCGCCAGTGAGATGGTGAAACCGTGCATGCCGGCCTTGGCGGCGGCGTAGTTGGCCTGGCCGTACTGGCCCTTCAGACCGTTGATCGAGCTGATCTGGATGACCCGGCCCCAGCCGCGGCGACGCATGCCTTCGATGACCGGGCGGGTGACGTTGAACACCGAATTGAGGTTGGTGTTGATCACGTCATGCCACTGGTCCGCACGCATCCGGTGAAAGGTCGTATCGCGGGTGATGCCGGCGTTGTTGACCAGGATCTCGACCGGGCCCAGTTCGTTCTCGACGGCGCGCACCATCGCTTCGGCACTGTCCGGATCGGACACGTCGCCGGCGAAGATGGACACGCTGTAGCCGCGTTCGGTCATCGCCTGCTGCCAGGCGCGGGCCTTGGTTTCATCGCGATAGTTGGTGGCGACCCGGTGGCCCTGGTCGGCCAGGCGTTGGCAGATGGCGGTACCGATGCCGCCGGTTCCGCCGGTGACCAGTGCGACGCGAGATGTCATGGAATGCAGTCCGGGTTTCAGGTGGGGGAAGGGGGATTCTGCAACATCGGCGCGGAAAGTGCGCCCGTCGGCAACAGGATGTCCGTGCGTGGCAGGCGGGCCGGATCGAATGCCTGCCGGGCCGCCGCGAGCAGGTCGTGCAGATCGTCGTGACCCTCGAGTGCGGCGGGCGACTGGCCGAGCAGGCCCCACAACTGACGCAGCACCGGCACCGGGCGGGCGCTGTCGACCGGCAGCGCGGCCAGCGACTTGGACAGCTTGTGCCCGGGCGCGTCCAGCAGCAGGGGCAGGTGCCAGTATCGCGGCACTGCCAGTCCGAGTGCCTGCTGCAGCAGGATCTGCCGCGCGGTGGAGTCGAGCAGGTCGGCGCCGCGCACCACGTCGGTGACGCCCTGCGCGGCATCGTCGACCACCACCGCCAGCTGGTAGGCCCAGCACCCGTCGGCGCGGCGCAGCACGAAATCACCCACCTCGGCGTGGACGTCCTGCACCTGACGGCCGCGCAGGCCATCGTCGAACTGCACCACGCTGCCGGCCGGTACGCGGAAGCGGACGGCAGGGTCCGGTCGGGGCTGCCGCGCGACGCAGCGATGGTGGATGCCCGCCCGGGCTGCCAGTTCGCTGCGGCTGCAGTGGCAGATGAAGGCCAGCCCGCTGGCCAGCAGCCTGTCCAGAGCCTGCTGGTAAGCATCGCCACGTTCGCTCTGCCACAGCACCGGACCATCGTGGGCCAGGCCGAATGCCGCCAGTGCCTGCAACTGCGCGTGCGCAGCCCCGGGCACGGTGCGTGGGGGATCGATGTCCTCGATGCGCAGCCGCCACAGGCCATGGTGATGGCGCGCGAGCAGCCAGCTGCCGAATGCAGCCAGCAGGGAGCCGGGGTGCAGCAGGCCGGTAGGCGAGGGCGCGAAGCGGCCGCAGGAAAGGGGGGAGGTCATGCTGGCTGAATCGTCGGTCAGGTTGGTGCTTGAATTCAAGCTGACCGCACCGCAAATTGGCGGATATCGACCCCTTCCGAGCCGGAATTTCCCATGTTTACCCGCATCGCACTCTTTCTAGCCACCAACTTTGCAGTGCTGATCCTGGCCGGCATCGTGATGTCGCTGCTGGGGGTCAATCCGAACCAGATGAGCGGCCTGCTGGTGATGGCTGCGATTTTCGGCTTCGGCGGTTCCTTCATCTCGCTGCTGCTGTCCAAGTGGATGGCCAAGCGCTCCACCGGCGCGGTGGTGATCACCGAGCCACGCAACCAGACCGAGCGCTGGCTGCTGGCCACCGTCGAGCGCCAGGCCAAGGCGGCCGGCATCGGCATGCCCGAAGTGGCGGTCTACGATGGCCCGGAGATCAACGCATTCGCCACCGGCGCCAACCGCAACAACGCGCTGGTGGCGGTGTCCACCGGTCTGCTGCAGAACATGAGCGAAGACGAGGCCGAAGCCGTACTGGGTCACGAGATCGCCCACGTGGCGAATGGTGACATGATCACCATGGCGCTGCTGCAGGGTGTGTTGAACACCTTCGTGATCGTGCTGGCGCGCGTGGTCGGCGGCGTCATCGACAGCGCGCTGTCGGGCAACCGCGAAGGCGGCGGCCGCGGGTTCGCCTACTACATCATCGTGTTCGTGCTGGAGATGGTGTTCGGCCTGTTCGCGACCATGATCTCGATGTGGTTCTCGCGCCATCGCGAGTTCCGCGCCGATGCCGGTGGTGCCTCGCTGGCAGGTCGTCAGAAGATGATCGCCGCGCTGGAGCGCCTGCAGCTCAACCACGGCCAGAGCACGCTGCCGACCCAGATCGCCGCCTTCGGCATCGCCGGTTCGACCGCGAAGAAGCTGTTCATGAGCCACCCGCCGCTGGAAGAGCGCATCGCCGCGCTGCGGGCCTCGACGGTGGTGTAAGCCTCCGGTTGCAACGCACTGCTACAGGAACGCCCGGCCCCGTGCCGGGCGTTTCTGTTTGCGCGTCGGCAGCATCGACGCGTGCCCGCAGGATCGTTTCCGCGACTGCGGAGGGGTGTCACTTTCAAGGTCGAAGGCGAAGCGGCCGCTTCGCTCGCCGGGCATGGCCCGGCGCTACCCGTCATCGTCGTGCAGCTGTGGTTCTTGACCTTGGGTCCGCCTTGAGCGAGCCGAGCACCGCAGGTCCGGCGAGGGCGAAGAGGTGCGGGTGTCTGAGCGCAGCGAGTTCCCGCACCGTCCCTCGACGGACCGAGGAGCGCATGGAACCGGCGTGCACAGCACGTCGGCTCGCGTCCTGGCGGCGTGTTTCTTTGGTTACTTTCTTTGCACGAGCAAAGAAAGTGACAAGCACGATCATTGCGGATACGAAAACGGCACCTTCACAGGTGCCGTCGCCATGAACCGCTTTACAGGGAAGCTCAGAACTTCGCGTCGAACTCGGCCGCATAGCCCGTGTTGACCAGCACCTTCTGCAGCGACTCGGCCACCTTCAGGTTGCCCGCCACCACCTGCTGGGTTTCCGGACCGCGGTTGTCCATGCGTGCAAGCGGCGCTCCCTTGAAATCGCACACCTTGCCACCGGCCTCACGCACCAGCAGCACGCCGGCCGCGATGTCCCAGGCCTTCACCCCGGCCTCGAAGTAGGCGTCGGCGCGACCGCAGGCGACATAGGCCAGGTCCAGCGCAGCGGAACCGGTACGGCGGATGTCCTCGGCCTGCACCAGCAGGGCATCGACCGCCTTCAACTGGGCGCCGGCACGGGCGCGCTCGCGCGGAGCGAAGCCGGTCTGGATCATGGTGCCGCCCAGGTCCTTGCGATCCGCCACGCGGATGCGACGGTCGTTCAGCACGGCGCCCGCGCCACGGCTGGCGGTGAACAGCTCGTTGCGCAGCGGATCGAAGATGACCGCGTCGGTCGGCTCGCCGTTCTCGACCAGGGCGATCGATACACAGTAGTGGGGCACGCCGCGCAGGTAGTTGCTGGTGCCGTCCAGCGGATCGATGACCCACATGTGGCGATGTTCGCCCTGCACGCCGCCTTCCTCGCCAAACACGCCGTACTCGGGATACGCGCGCTTGAGCTCCTTGACGATGACCTTTTCCGCGTCCGCATCGACTTCGCTGGCGTAGTCCATCCGCCCCTTCTGCACCACGTTCAGTGCCTCGAGCTTGT
Source organism: Stenotrophomonas sp. TWI169 (assembly GCF_039674705.1). Taxonomy (NCBI): domain Bacteria; kingdom Pseudomonadati; phylum Pseudomonadota; class Gammaproteobacteria; order Lysobacterales; family Lysobacteraceae; genus Stenotrophomonas; species Stenotrophomonas sp. TWI169. The sequence continues at coordinate 78,098 of NZ_JBDJOB010000018.1, forward strand.
TGATGTTGCGCAACAGGACGTTGCCGGCGAGGCGGGCGGCCTTGACCATGACGGTGACGGCGGGTTTCTGCATGGCGTGGGCTCCCGGAAAGGCAGAAGGGTAGGACTGGCGGGGGAAAAGAGCGGGTCCGGCGCAGTGGCCGGCCGCACAGTTTACCATTGGTCATCGTCCAGCTCGACCTTTTCCCTGTTCATGTCCCAGTTCCCCGCCGCCACCCGCCTCCGATTCGTCCTGGTCGGAACCCAGCATCCCGGCAACATGGGCGCCGCCGCCCGCGCCCTGAAGACCATGGGCCTGGCCCGCCTGGTACTGGTGGCCCCGGAAAAACCGCTGGACGAGGAGGCATTCCGCCGCTCGGCCGGCGCCGAGGATGTGCTCGGCGATGCGCCCGTGGTGGCCACCCTGGCCGAGGCCGTCGCCGACTGCCGTCTGGTGCTGGGGTGTACGGCCCGCGCACGCCGGGTCCAGCTGGAGGAGTACCTGCCCGCCGACGCAGCGGCCCGTGCGGTCGCCAAGGCCGGTGAGGGTGCCGAGGTGGCGCTGGTGTTTGGCCGGGAACGGACCGGCCTGACCAACGAGGAGCTGCAGCTGTGCCACGCGGCGGTGCACATTCCGTCCGATCCGGCGTTCAGTTCGCTCAACCTCGCCGCCGCCGTGCAGGTGTTGGCCTACGAGGTGCGCATGCAGCTGCTCGGCGCCCAGCCTGCCGTTGGCGCCGAACCGGGCTTTCGTGAGCAGGTGGCCAGCCACGAACAGATGGAGAGCTTCTTCGCCCAGCTTGGCGACACCCTGGACGAGATCGATTTCCACAAGGGCCGTGCGCCGGAGTCGGCGATGCGCAAGCTGCGCCGCCTGTTCCTGCGCAGCGAGCCGAGCGAGCAGGAAGTGCGGTTGCTGCGCGGCATCCTGGCCGATGCCCAGCGCATGGCGCGTCTGGCCAAGCCGGGCAGTCACAACGGCTGACGACGTTCTCATTTTTTCGGGTAGTCTGTCCGGATACCCAGGGGGGGATGAAACCGGTGTCGGGTCTGCGAACGGCAATGCAGGGGGCGCTGCTGAGCCTGGCCATGGTCCTGCTGGCCGGAACGGTGCGTGCTGCGCCGGATCCGGTGCTGGTGCTGGGCCGGATCAGCGACGATCCCAAGGCCCATTACCAGCAGCTGCAGCCGCTGCTGGACTACGTGGTGGCACGCATGCAGGACGTCGGCATCCAGGAGGGGAGGATACTGATGGCGCGTGATCCGCAGCAGATGGCCAGCTATCTGCGGCGGGGGCAGGTCGACTGGGTCACGGAAACCGCCGGAACCGCAGTGGCGTTGGGGCAGCGCAGCGGTGCGCGGCCGTTGCTACTGACCGAGCGCAATGGCGTGCGTGAGTACCAGACCGTATTCTTCGTGCGCCGCGACAGCCCGTTCCAGCGGCTGGAGGACCTGCGGGGCCACCGCCTTGCGCTGCAGAACACCGCATCCACCAGCGCCTACCTGGTGCCGGTGATGACGTTGCTGGGCCACGGGTTGTCCCCACAGATCCTCGCGGGTACGTGGGACGCTCCGGGCACGGACAGCGTCGGCTATGTGTTCGCCCGCAGCGAGCTGAACATCGCCACCTACGTGCACAAGGGCGTGGCCGATGCGGGCGCGGTGAGCAGCGTGGACTGGAACGATGAGCGGCGCATGCCGCGGGCGTTCCGGCGCGACTTCCGCGAACTGTTGCGCACGGAGCCCTATCCTCGCGCCGTGGAGGTGGTGCGCGCCGACCTGGATGCACGCGTCCGTGATCGCCTGCAGGAGGTCCTGCTGCAGGCGGCCAGTGATCCGCAGGCACAGGCAGCGCTGCACCGTTTTTTTGGTACTTCCGGTTTCCACCGCGTCGACGCGCATGCGCAGCAGCGGCTGGATGAATTGAAACAAGGATTGACGCGCGTGCGGATGGAAGTGGAATGAAGTGGCTCGGCTCGGGAATGCAGGCGCGGTTCCTGCTCGCGATGGGCGGGGCGATGCTTGTGGTGGTGGCGATCCTGGCGGTGCTGCTGGGGCGGCAGGCGGCGATGCAGAGCGAGGTGCGCAACCTCAGCGGCGGCGTCATCCATGAACTGTTCGACCGCAGCGTGCGCAGCCGCGGCGAAGCGATCGCCCGTGAGCTTTCCGATGCGCTGGCCAACCCGCTGTACTACCACGATCTGGACCAGGTCGGCGCACTGGTGCGCAGCACGTCGCGGCAGCCCGTGGTGCGCTATGTGCTGGTGTTCGACGAACGTGGCCGGCTGGTGCACGACGGTTCGGTGGAGGTCGCCGCCTTCGGTCAGCCCATGGGAGATCCCCTTGCGCCGGGCGCGATCGCCGCGCGGACGCTGGTGGTGCAGCAGTCGCCAAAGGTGCTCGACAACACGATGCCGATCATGGTCGGCAACCAGCGCATCGGCGGCGTCCGCGTCGGCATGGCGCTGGACGAAGTGCAGCAGCGCGAGCAGGCCGCCAACGCAACGCTGGGCGAGCGCCTGCAGCAGGTCGGCAGCCGTCATCTGGGCTGGCTGCTGCTGATGCTCGGCCTGCTGGTGGTGATCGGCGTGGCGGTGATCTTCTACGTGCAGCGCACCCTGGTCGCGCCGATCCGCGACCTGGCGGTGGCGGCCCGTCGCATCGAAGCCGGCGACTACCAGGCGCCGCTGCTGGAGAATACCCGCGACGACGAGGTCGGCGAGCTGGTGCGGGGATTCGCCCGCATGCGTGATGCCATCGCCCGCCACGACCGCGAGGTGCGGCACATGGCCTACACCGACGCACTGACCGGCCTGACCAACCGCTTGGCGTTCCGCGAAGCCCTGGACCACCGGCTGATGGCCGCGCGTGCGTCCAAGCAGCGGTTGGGCCTGTTGTTTGCGGACATCGACGATTTCAAGCGGGTCAACGATACGCTCGGGCATGAAGCGGGCGACGAAGCACTGCTGCAGTTTGCCCAGCGGATCGGCCGCGCCGTCGCCGAGGCCGGCGGCGATGAGGCGCTGCTGGCCCGTTTTGGCGGCGACGAGTTCGTGATCCTAGTCGGCGACGGCGATGTCGCTGCCAATGCGCGGCTGCTGGCCGAGGTGCTGGTGCGCGAACTGGGCAAGCCGCTGGTGGTGCAGGGCAGGGAGCTGTTCCTGGGCACCTCCATCGGCGTGACCCTGTTCCCGGACGATGCCGCAGACGCGACCACACTGCTGAAGAACGGCGACATCGCCATGTACCAGGCGAAGATGGCCGGCAAGAATTGCTACCGGTATTACAGCCGGGCGATGGACCATGCGGTCGAGCGCCGCGTGCACATGGAACAGGAACTGCGCGGCGCCTGGGAGCGCGGCGAGCTGCGCCTGGCCTACCAGCCGATCTTCCGCACCCGCGACCGGCGGATGGTCGGCGTCGAGGTGCTGCTGCGCTGGCAGCACCCCACTCTGGGCACGATCCCGCCGTCGGTGTTCATCGAAGTGGCCGAGCAGAGCGGGCTGATCGAGGTGATCGGGCCGAAGGTGCTGCGCGCGGCCTGCATGGAAGCGTCGCAGTGGCCGCGCAGTGCGGGCGGCGATGATCTGTTCGTGTCGGTGAACGTGTCGCCCCGGCAGCTGCGTGGCGGCGAGCTGCCGTCACTGGTCGCACAGTGCCTGCATGAGTCGGGGCTGCCGGCTTCGCGCCTGCATCTGGAACTGACCGAGACCGCCGTGATCGGTGATGAGATGGTGGCCGCGCAGTTGCTGGACAAGCTGCATCGCACCGGCGTCAAGGTGTGGCTGGACGACTTCGGCACCGGCTTCTCGGGCTTGAGCCACCTGCGCCAGGTGCCCGTGGACGGCGTGAAGATCGACAAGAGTTTCATTGCCGACATGCAGCGTGATCCGGACGACCTGGCGCTGACCACGGCGATCATCGCCATGGCCCACGCGCTGGGCATCACGGTGGTGGCCGAAGGCATCGAGCAGCAGGCGCAATTCGAGCTGCTGGCCCAGCGCGGCTGCGATCTTGGCCAGGGCTACTGGCTGAGCCACCCGGTCACCGCGACCGAAGTGGTGCGGATGATCGAGTCCGGCGTCTGAATCCTGGTTCAGGGGTCAGATCCCTTTCTGCAGGAAACGGCTCTGACCCCGGCGGGATCGCTACAGCGGGCGCTTGCTCGGGTCGCCGGGGAGTTCCCGCACCAGCTTGGGAACCAGGTAGCCGGACAGGCGCGCGGTCAGGCCGGCGATCAGCTCCCTGGCGCGGGTGTCATCCACCTCGAAGTGGGCCACGCCCTCGACCCGGTCCAGCTGGTGCAGGTAATAGGGCAGCACGCCGGCGGCAAAGCTGCGTTCGCTCAGTGCCTGCAGCGCCTGCACGCTGTCGTTGACGCCACGCAGCAGCACTGCCTGGTTCAGGAGCTGGGCGCCGGTGCCACGCAGGCGCGCCATTGCCGCGTCCACGCTGGCATCGAACTCATTGCGATGGTTGGCATGGACCACGATCGCCAGCGGCCACGGCAGGCTGCCCAGCCAGGCCAGCAGCTCGTCGTCGACCCGTTCCGGCAGCACGATCGGCAGCCGGGTGTGGATGCGCAGGCGACGGATGTGCGGAATCCGCCGCAGCGCGTCGGTCAGTTCGACCAGCTTGTGGGTGGCCAGTGACAGTGGATCCCCCCCGGACAGGATCACTTCGTCGATATCCGGATCGCCGGCGATGGCGTCCACCGCTTCCCACCAGCCGCCCTTGGCGGCATTCTCAGCGGCGTAGTCGAAGTGCCGGCGGAAACAGTAGCGGCAATTGATTGCACAGCTGCCGGTGGCGATCAGCAGCGCCCGGCCCCGGTACTTCTGGATGACCCCGGTCGCCTTCCTGGCCGCACCATCGCCCACTGCGTCGAAGCTGAACCCGGGAACGACCTGCATCTCGTCATTGACCGGCAGCACCTGGCGCAGCAGCGGGTCGGCCGCATCGCCCTTGCGCATGCGGGCCACGAACCCGTCCGGTACGCGCAGCGCGAACTGGGCCATGGCCGCCTCGGACACGCCCAGTGCGACCGGATCCAGCTCCAGCCGCGCCAGCAGTGCGTGCGGGTCGCGCAGCGCCTGGCGCCAGAGTTCCTGCCAGCGTGCGGGTGCACCCGGCGACGACGGGCGGGGAAAGGCGGAAAGCTGCATGGAGAGGGGGCCTGCGGTTATCATGGGGGCAGAAAAACAGTCGCCCACCGGCATCCGGTGGGCTTTCCATTCTACCGGCTCGCCGCACCCGCGGCGGTTTTGCCATTTGAGGAGCTTGAGCATGGCCACTGTGGGCATGAATGACGTCAAGAACGGGATGAAGATCCTGGTCAACAATGAACCGGCGGTCATCACCGATACCGAATACGTCAAGCCGGGCAAGGGCCAGGCGTTCACCCGCGTCAAGTACCGCTTCATCCGTTCGGGCCGCGTGGTCGAACTGACCATGAAGGCGACCGACGACCTGGAAGTGGCCGACGTGGTCGACACCGACATGAACTACATGTACAGCGATGGCGAGTACTGGCACTTCATGGATCCGGAGACCTTCGAGCAGGTCCAGGCCGACAAGGCCGGCATGGGCGGCGCCGAAAAGTGGCTGAAGGGCGAGGAAGCCTGCATCGTGACCCTGTTCAACGGTGCGCCGATCTTCGTGCAGCCGCCGAACTTCGTCGAGCTGAAGATCACCGAAACCGATCCGGGCGTCCGCGGTGACACCTCCGGCGGTGGCGGCAAGCCGGCCACGCTGGAAACCGGTGCCGTGGTCCGCGTGCCGCTGTTCGTCAACCAGGATGAAGTCATCCGGGTCGACACCCGTTCGGGCGAGTACTCCTCGCGCGTGAAGTAATCCGGCGCAGCCGGATGACCTGTGAGCCGGGCCCAGGCCCGGCTTTCCGGGCATCGCCCGGAATCCGTTGCCGGCGTCCACGGCGCCGCAACGGACAGCCGCCGGGCATGGCCCGGCGCTACCGCCTCCCGTGAGGTTCTCCCCCCAGCCAAGTGAGCCTGCATGAGCGACAGCCCGCACCTCCCCGAAGCCTGCGACCTGCTCATCGAAGCCGGCTACGTCGTTCCGATCGAACCGCATGCCGTGGTGCTGGAAGACCATGCCGTAGCCGTGCGTGGCGGCGAGATCGTGGCCGTGCTGCCGCGTGCCGAAGCGCGGGCGCGCTTCCGTGCCGCGCAGGTGGTCAGCCGTCCGGACGCCGCGCTGATGCCGGGCCTGGTCAACGCGCACACGCACAACCCGATGACCCTGCTGCGCGGCGTTGCGGATGACCTGCCACTGATGACCTGGCTGCAGGAGCACATCTGGCCGGTGGAAGCGGCGGTGATCGGCCCCGAGTTCGTCGCCGACGGCACCACGCTGGCGATTGCCGAGATGCTGCGCGGCGGCACCACCTGCGCCAACGAGAACTACTTCTTCGGCGACGTGCAGGCGGCGGTCTACAAGAAGCATGGTTTCCGCGCGCTGGTGGGGGCGGTCATCATCGATTTCCCGACCGCCTGGGCGAAGAGCGACGACGAGTACTTCGCCAAGGCCGGTGAACTGCACGACCAGTGGCGCAACGACAGTCTGATCGGCGTCGCGTTCGCACCACATGCGCCCTACACGGTCAGCGATGCCAATTTCGAGCGGGTGCGGATGCTGTCCGACCAGCTCGACATGCAGGTGCACCTGCATACCCATGAGACCGCGCAGGAAGTCAGCGACTCGATCAGGCTGCATGGCCAGCGTCCGCTGGCGCGACTCGATCGCCTCGGCCTGGTCAATGACCGGTTGATCGCGGTGCACATGACCCAGCTGACCGACGCGGAGATCCACCTGTGCGCCGAGCGTGGCGTCAGCGTGGTGCACTGCCCGGAATCGAACCTGAAACTGGCCTCCGGTTTCTGCCCCGCCTGCGCCTTGCAGCGCGCAGGCGTGAACCTGGCCATCGGTACCGATGGCTGTGCCAGCAACAACGACCTGGACATGTTCAGCGAGAACCGCACCGCGGCGATCCTGGCCAAGGCTGTCGCCAACGACGCCACTGCGCTGGACGCGGCCACCACGTTGCGCGCTTCCACGCTCGGTGGTGCCCGTGCGCTGGGCTTCGGCGAACGGATCGGCTCGATCGAGGTGGGCAAGCAGGCCGATCTGGTCTGCGTGGACCTGTCCGCGCTGGAAACCCAGCCGCTGCACAACGTGCTTTCGCAACTGGTGTACGCCACCGGCCGGCAGCAGGTGAGCGACGTCTGGATTGCCGGCAAGCCCAAGCTGGTGCAGCGCGAGCTGGTCGGCATGGACCTGCCGGGCATCATCGCCAACGCGCGCCAGTGGCGCGAGCGCATCCGCCATATCCGCGCCTGAACCCCGGCGCTGCAAGGATTCCCCATGACTGCCCCCCATGCTTCCTCCAATTTCGATCAGGCCGAGCTGGACAAGTTCGCCGCACTGGCCAACCGCTGGTGGGACGCCGATGGTCCGCAGAAGCCGCTGCATGCACTGAACCCGGTGCGCCTGAAGTACGTGGCCGACCGCGTGCCGCTGCGCGGCGCACGCGTGCTCGACATCGGCTGCGGTGGCGGCCTGCTGAGCGAAGCACTGGCCCAGGCCGGCGCCGATGTCACCGCCATCGATCTGGCCCCGGAGCTGGTCAAGGTCGCGCGGCTGCACGCACTGGAAAGTGGTGCCAAGGTCGACTACCGGGTGCAGGCCGCCGAGGACCTGGCCGCTGAACAGCCGGGCAGCTTCGATGTGGTGACCTGCATGGAGATGCTCGAGCACGTGCCGGACCCCGGCGCGATCATCGAGGCCTGCAGGCGGCTGCTGAAGCCGGGGGGGCACCTGTTCCTGTCGACCATCAACCGCACGGCCGCCGCATTCGCGGTGGCCATTGTCGGTGCCGAATACGTGGCGCGCCTGTTGCCGAAGGGCACCCACCACTACCAGGAATTCATCAGGCCGGCCGAACTGGCACGCTGGTTGCGCGAGGCTGATCTGCAGCTGGCCGATGTCAGCGGCATGGCATACGAGCCGTGGCGCAACCGTGCCCGCCTCAGCACCCGCACCGACATCAACTACCTGGCCTACGCGGTCAAGCCGGCATGACCGCCACGCACTTCCCGCGCGCGGTGCTGTTCGACCTGGACGGCACCCTGCTGGACAGTGCGCCGGACTTCGTTGCCACCTGCGACGCCATGCTGGCCGAACGTGGACGCGCGTCGATCGATCCGGCGCAGCTGCGCCCGGTGGTGTCCAAGGGCTCGCGGGCGATGATCGCGGCGGCCTTCCCGGACCTGGATGCGCATGCGCGCGACGCGCTGATCCCGGAGTTCCTGCAGCGCTATGAAGCGTTGATCGGCCAGCACGCGGTGCTGTTCGATGGCGTCGCCGGCATGCTCGCCGCGCTCGATGCTGCTGGAACGGTATGGGGCATCGTTACCAACAAGCCCGAGTACCTGGCGCGGTTGATCCTGCCGCAGCACGGTTGGCAGCAGCGCTGCGCCGTGCTGGTCGGCGGCGACAGCCTGGCCGAGCGCAAGCCGCACCCGCTGCCGCTGCTGCACGCTGCGCAGGCGATCGGTGTCGCGGCAAGCGACTGCGTGTATGTCGGCGACGACGAGCGCGACATCATCGCGGCGCGCGCCGCGGCCATGCCATCGGTGGCAGCGCTGTGGGGCTACCGCCTGCACAGCGACGACCCGTTGGCCTGGCAGGCCGATGTACTGGTCGAGAACGCCGCACTTCTGCAACTGGCCAGCCTGTGGCCAACCCGGCCGGCACGCCCGGCCCACCCGTAAGGACGATCGTAGTGAGCAGCACCGCGCTGGAAAGCTTCCTCGACAAATGGCGCAGCCGTTGGCCGGAATGGTCGGTGGCCGCGCCGTTCGTGGCCGAATCGCACCGTGAGTTGGCCGTAGCGTGGTTCGCGCTGCTGCAGGAATTCGACGACATGCTCAATACCCGCGGCGATCCGTTGCCGGCCGATGCCAAGCTGGCATGGTGGGGCGAGGAGCTGCGCAGCTGGGAAGGACAGCGTTCGCGCCATCCGTTGGGTCGTGTGCTGGAACCGGTGCGTGCGCCGTGGGCGCGGTTGGCGGAAACGCTGCCGGATCTGGTGGAGGCACGCACCGTCGCGCCGGATGCGGCCAGTGCCGAAGCTGCGCTGGCCCGCTACGCTGAAGCGGTCGCGGCCGTGGAAGTGGTGTTGTTCGATGACAGGCCGCGGACCGGTGCGGGCCGGGCCGTGCAGTTGCAGACGCTGGCCCAGCGCCTGCAGGACGCAGGCGTGGCCGGCGTGCCGCGCAGCCTGCTGGACGAGGACACCCGCTCCGCCGCGCAGCGCTGGGCGCAGCACCTGTTGAAGGGGTGGGGCACGCGCGTGCCAGGCCCGCGCCCGCGCCGCGTGTGGTCCAGCCTGGCCCGTGCACGCCTGACGGCCCAGGCGGCCGGCAAGCCGATCGAGGCGACCCCGCTGCGCACCCTGTTGCGGGTGTGGTGGGCCGCACGCGGCTGATTCCGTTGCCGCTGCGCTCGCCGGGCATGGCCCGGCGCTACCGGGTTGCGTGTCGCTGATTCCGTTGCCGCTGCGCTCGCCGGGGCAGGCCCCGCGCGACCCGGTTGGGGGGCGGGGGGCGGCCGGGCCAGGCCCCGGCGGGGG
>NZ_JBDJOB010000019.1:0-84164 GCF_039674705.1 Stenotrophomonas sp. TWI169
GCGGGGGACGGCGTGACTACGTCCCTGTAGCCTCGGTCGCGCCATCCATGGCGCTCACGCCCCCGCAACCGGACCCACCCCGCCAACCCACGGACAGTCCGCTTTTGACGTTGATGTTGCTTCGGTGGGTGCAGGGCGCAGCCCTGCCGGACACCCTCCCTCGTGCACAATGGCCCGACCCCGTCCGGATGCCGTCCCGATGTCGAGCAAGCCGTATTCAGAAGCCTGCGAACGCAACCGCGAACCGATCGCTGCCGCGCTCGATCCGTGGATGGGCGACCGCCACCGGGTACTGGAGATCGGCAGCGGCACCGGCCAGCACGCCGTGTTCTTCGCCGAACGCTGGCCCTGGCTGCGCTGGCAGCCCAGTGATCACCCGGACCATCTGCCGGGTATCGAGGCGTGGCGCGCCGAGGCGGCACTGCTGAACCTGCTGCCGCCGGTGGCGCTGCAGGTGGAACTGGCACCGGCAGCAGGGCTGTCGCTGCCGGTGGGCAGCCTGTTCGACGCCGCATTCAGTGCCAATACGCTGCACATCATGAGCTGGGAGCACGTGCAGGCGCTGTTTGCCGCGTTGCCGTCGGTGCTGCGACACGGCGCACTGCTGGCGGTGTATGGCCCCTTCAACTACGGCGGCCGCTACACCAGTGACAGCAATGCGCGGTTCGATGAGTGGCTGAAGGCGCGGGATCCGCGCAGCGGCATCCGCGATGCGGAGGCCGTGCAGGCGCTGGCCGCGGAAGGCGGCTTCACCCGCCTGCGCGATGTGGCGATGCCGGCCAACAACCGCCTGTTGGTGTGGCGGTTGGGCTAGGCAACCGCCGCGGCTGACGGTGGCCGGCGCTGCTCCGGCTTACGCCACCTGCACGATATGCAGCGCCTTCGGGTTGCGCCACTGCGCCAGCAGCGCAGCTTCCCGCGCCTTGGCGCTCTCCACATGCGCTTCCTTGACGTGGCCGAAGCCGCGGATGTGCTCGGGGATGCTGGCGATCTCCACGGCCAACGCCAGGCGACCGTCATCCAGCCCGTCCAGCAGCAGCTGCACAGTGGCTTCGTAGTCGCCGATCAGCTTGCGCTCCATGCGGCGCTCGGCAGTGCGGCCGAACACATCGAAGGCACCGCCCCGCAGGAACTTCAGCTTCGCCAGCAGGCCGAACGCCTTGAACATCCACGGACCGTACTCCTTCTTCTGCAGCCGGCCCTGTTCATCCTTCTTCGCGAACAGCGGCGGCGCCAGATGGAAGCGCAGCTGGTAGTCACCCTCGAACTGCTGCTGCAGCCGGCGCTGGAAATCACCGCTGGTGTAAAGGCGGGCGACTTCGTATTCGTCCTTGTAGGCCATCAGCTTGAACAGATAGCGGGCCACGGTCTCGGTCAGCGCGGTCGAGCCGCCGATGCGCTCGCGTTCGGCGGCGCGCACGCGTTCGACCACGCTGCGGTAGCGATCGGCGTAGGCGGCGTCCTGGTAGTCGACCAGGAACGCGGCGCGGCGTTCGATCATTTCATCCAGCGAGCGCGACAGGCGCGCGTCGTCCAGCGGCAGGAAGGCAACCTCGCCGCCATGCGAGGGCAGGCCACGCAGTTCGCGTTCGTCGCCGGTGTTGCGTGGCGCAGCGGTGGCACCCCACTCGTTGCCTTCCCACTCGCCCGGTGGCAGGGGATGCAGCGGGCCCGGCGTGGATTCGGTATCAGTATGGCGGTTGCGCACCAGGCCGGCGGCCTCCTGCACGGCCTGCGGATCGATCGCCGCCAGCCGGCCCCAGGCGAAGGCCTGCTGGTTCATCGCCACCGCCGCGCCGTTGAGCTCGATGGCACGCATCAGCGATTCGAACGACAGCGGCACCAGGCCCTGCTGCCAGGCGTAGCCGAGGATGAACAGGTTCGCGGCGATCGCATCGCCCAGCAGCGCCGTGGCCAGTTGGGTGGCATCGAGCAGCAGCGGCTCATCGCCGCCCAGCGCCACGCGCACGCCAGCGATGATGTCGGCCGCCGGGAACTGCATGTCGGGACGGGTGGTGAACGTGCCCGGCATCGCTTCGTAGGTGTTGAGCACGACCTGCGAGCGGCCCGCGCGCACCTTCGACAGTGCCCAGTAATCGTTGACCACCACCATGTCGCAGCCCAGTACGAGGTCGGCCTCACCGGCGGCGATGCGCACGGCGTGGATGTCCTCCGGCCGGCGTGCGATGCGGATGTGGGTGGTCACCGCGCCGCCCTTCTGCGCCAGGCCGGTCTGGTCGAGCACCGTGGCGCCCTTGCCCTCCAGGTGGCCGGCCATGCCCAGCAACGCGCCGATGGTGACCACGCCGGTACCGCCCACGCCGGTAATGAGGATGTTCCAGGGCTGCTCCAGGCTGCCGCGCACCGTCGGCGCCGGTAGGTTGTCCAGCAGGGACGATGCATCGCGCCGGTTGCCCTTTCGCGGCTTCCCGCCATGCACCGTGACGAAACTCGGGCAGAAGCCATTCACGCACGAGTAGTCCTTGTTGCAGTTGGACTGGTCGATCTCGCGCTTGCGCCCGAACTCGGTTTCCTTCGGCAGCACCGAGACGCAGAAGCTCTTCTTGCCACAGTCGCCGCAGCCCTCGCAGACCAGCGAGTTGATCATCACGCGCTTGGCGGGATCTTCCAGCTTGCCGCGCTTGCGGCGCCGCCGCTTCTCGGTGGCGCAGGTCTGTTCGTAGATCAGGATCGAGACCCCCTTCACCTCGCGCAGGCGCTTCTGCACCTCGTCCAGCGCGCTGCGGTCGTGGAACTCGACGTCACTGGGGAAATGCTCGCGCTGGCGGGTCCACTTGGCGATGTCGTCGGACAGCACCACGATGGTGTGGATGCCTTCGGCGCGCATCTGCCGGGCGATATCCGGCACGCTGAGCGGGCCATCCACCGGCTGGCCACCGGTCATCGCCACCGCATCGTTGTAGAGGATCTTGTAGGTGATGTTGACGCCGGCCGCGATTGCCTGGCGGATCGCCAGCGAGCCGCTGTGGAAATAGGTGCCGTCGCCCAGATTCTGGAACACGTGCGGGGTATCGGTGAACGGCGCCTGCCCTGCCCAGGTCACGCCTTCGCCACCCATGTGGGTGAACGTGTCGGTGCTGCGGTCCATCCAGGTCACCATGTAATGGCAACCGATGCCGGCCAACGCACGTGAACCGTCCGGCACCGTGGTGGAGGTGTTGTGCGGGCAGCCCGAGCAGTAGTGCGGTACGCGCGGGAAGCTGGCGCGCGGCAACGCGAGCTCGGCCTCCTTCTGCTGCATCCACTGCAGGCGCTGTTCGATCGACTCGTTGTTGAAGAACCGCTGGATGCGCCGGCCGATCACGCCGGCGATGGTGGCCGGGGTCAGCTCGCCGGTGGACGGCAGGATCCATTCACCGGCTTCGTCGTACTTGCCGACGATGGACGGGCGCGGGCCCCAGCTGGCCGGCCAGTTGAAGAACTGCTCCTTCATCTGCCGCTCGATGAAGGCGCGCTTCTCCTCCACCACGATGATGTCGTCCAGGCCCTGCGCGAAGCGGGCGATGCCTTCCGGCTCCAGCGGCCAGGTCATGCCGACCTTGTAGACGCGGATGCCGATGTCGGCGCAGGCGGCCTCGTCCAGGCCCAGGTACTCCAGTGCCTGCAGCACATCCAGGTAGCTTTTGCCGGTGGTGACGATGCCCAGCCGTGCACGCGGCGCGTCCATCACCACCCGGTCGATGCCGTTGGCGCGGGCGAAGGCCTGCGCGGCCTTCACGGCATAGCGGTGCAGGCGCATCTCCTGGTCCAGCGGCGGGTCCGGCCAACGGATGTTGAGGCCGCCGGCCGGCATCGGGAAGTCGTCCGGCAGCACGATGCGACGCGCCAGCGGATCCACGTCGACCGATGCCGACGATTCCACCGTCTCGGCGATGGTCTTGAAGCCGACCCAGCGCCCGGTATACCGGCTCATCGCCCAGCCGAGCAGGCCCATGTCGAGAATGTCCTGCACGCCCGCCGGATTCAGCACCGGCATCATCGCGCTGACGAATTCATCCTCGCTGCCGTGCGGCAGGGTGGAGCTGCGGCAGGCATGGTCATCGGCCGCCAGCGCCAGCACGCCGCCATGACGGGACGTGCCTGCCGCATTGGCGTGCTTGAAGACGTCGCCGCAGCGGTCCACGCCCGGGCCCTTGCCGTACCACATGCCGAACACGCCCTGTACGTTGGCGCCGGGGAACAGGTTGGTCTGCTGGGTACCCCAGACCATGGTGGCGCCCAGGTCCTCGTTCAGGCCCGGGGTGAACTTCACCCGCGCGGCCTCCAGGTGCGTGCGGGCGCGCCACAGCTCCAGATCGAAGCCGCCCAGGGGGCTGCCGCGGTAGCCGCTGATGAACCCCGCGCTGTCGATGCCTTCGGCGGCATCCCGCAGCCGCTGCATCAGCGGCAGCCGCACCAGCGCCTGCACCCCGCTCAGGTAGATCCGTCCCTCGTTGCGGGTGTACTTGTGATCGAGCGTGTAATCACGGTCGATCAGGTCGGCGGAAGAGGGCGAGGTGAGTTGCGCGGTACTGGTCATGGCTGGCCCGGTCAGGATCGGCTGGCACCGGCCGCGTGCAGGCACGCGACGGGGAAGGCGCGAATTGTAGCAGTGAGGCCACGCAGGCCCCGGCACTCGCGCCGGCGGCCATGCTGCGGTTAGGATCAGGAGGAGAGAGAGGGGCTGCGGTCGCAGCCCGGGGGAAGAAGGAATGTCAGTGGCAGTAAAGATCCTGACCGGCATCCTGCTGGTCTCGGGGGCGGCCTCCGCGTGGGCGGCGCCGGTATTGCCGGCGCCACAGGAGTTCTATTTCGACAACGATGCCGCGGCTGCGCCGATGGTGGTCGTGCAGCAGTCGCAGGGCGATGCCCTGGTGGCGCAGCTGCTCAAGCAGCGCGAGCGTGGCCGGCGCGTGGTGGAAGCGACCGTGCAGCTGGCCTCGGTGGCGATCGCGCAGGGCCGTACCGAACTTGGCGAGCAGCTGTACCGCGAAGCATTGAAGGATGCCCCGGTGCAGAGCAGCGTCGGTCGCGGCGTACGCTGGAACTATGGTTGGGACCTGCTGCGGCAGGGGCAGCCGGAGGCCGCGCTGGAGCAGTGGCAGGCCGCCGCCGGCAGTACGCTCAGCAAGCCGAGCTGGTTGCCGCCAAGCTACGCGTTGGCACTGTGGCGCCTGGGGCAGAAGGAGCAGGCAGTGCAGTGGTACGCCGCTGCCGTGCGCACCGAACCGTCGCAGTGGAGCGACAGCAGCCGCTACGCGCAGCTGCTGCCGCAGTGGCGCGAGGACGAGCGCGCGTCGCTGGCCGAAGTACAGCAGGCCTGGGCTGCCGCGCCGCCGGCCTGGCCCTGAGGGCAGGCGTGGTGCCGGGGTGCACCCGGCACCTGCAGAGGGCAACAGCCTGCGCCGCGGGTGGCAGACCGCTCAGTCGTCCGCAGACACCGTGCGACCCGACGCCCACTCGCGCAACGCCGCCACCTGCTCGGCCATCAGCACCGACAAGGGCCGTGTCGCCCGGATCTCGCCCATCAGCGTTTCGGTATCCAGCGGCCGGTTCTCGGCATGGGCCGCATACAGCCCGGCCACGATGGCCTGCTCGATCTCCGCACCGGAGAACCCGTTGGACGCTGCGGCAAGCGCCGGCAGCGCGAAGTCGTCCGCAGTGAGCTGGCGTCGCCCCAGGTGCAGGCGCAGCAGTTCCACCCGCACCTCGGGCGAGGGCAGGTCAACGAAGAAGATCTCGTCGAAGCGTCCCTTGCGCAGCAGCTCCGCGGGCAGCTCATGCACCTGGTTGGCGGTAGCGACGATGAACACCGGCGCCTTGCGTTCGGCCATCCAGGTCAGCAGGTAGCCAAGCACGCGGCGCGATACCCCACCGTCGTCGCCACCACTGGCCAGGCCCTTCTCGATCTCGTCCATCCACAGCACGCAGGGCGCCAGCTGCTCGGCCGAGGCCAGGGCCTGGCGCAGGTTGGACTCGGTCTCGCCGTGGTACTTGTTGTACAGCGCGCCCACGTCCAGGCGCAGCAGCGGTACGCCGAACCCGGCGGCGGTGGCCTTGGCCAGCATCGACTTGCCGCAGCCCTGCACGCCCAGCAACAGCATGCCGCGCGGTGGATCCAGCCCTGCCGGTGCCGAGCCGGCGATGAACGCGACACGGCGCTGGTTGATCCAGCGCTTGAGCCGGTTGGCGCCGGCCACGTCGCCGAAGCGCGCGCTGTCATGCTCGAAGAACAGGTGGCCGCTGCGGTTGAGCAGCTCGAACTTCAGCCGCGCCAGCTGCGGCAGGTCGTCGTCGCGCAGCGCACCGTCGGCGTAGATGAGCTGCCGGGCGATGCGCCGGGCGTCGACCAGGCTCAGGCCCTGCAGGTTCTTCAGGATCTTCTTCACCGCCTCGCTGTCGACCTCCACGCGGCGGCCACCGTGCTCGCGTGCATAGGCATCGGCCTCTTCGCGCAGCATCTTCAGCAGTGCATTGGCGTCGGGCAGGCGCGGGTTGAAGCGCACCGCCAGGGCTTCCAGTTCGGCCGGCAGCTCGACCTTGGCGCCGATCAGCACCAGCACATGGGGTTCGCTGTGGCGGCGCTGGATCAGGTCGCGCAGCGCGCGCTGGTGGCTGGCATAGCCCAGATAGGGATGGAAATCGAGCAGCAGGTACACCCCGCGCTGGTCGGCCTGGCGGATCATCTGCAGCGCCGCGCTGGCATCGGGCGGTCCGACCGGCGCATCCTCGCTGTCCAGATCGATGCGGCGCAGGCCCTCGGTGATCGACCAGCGGTGCAGGGCCCGCCATACATGCATCAGTGTCTGCCGGAACAGCTCGACGATGCGGCCCTCGTCCTGGGTCTCCACCACGATCAGGGGGGTGTTGGCGCGGATCAGCGCGCTCAGGTCCTGCAGTTCGCTCATGCGGGTTCGATCCTTCGGGGGCGCCACCATAGCAAAGCCGATGCCGACAGGTTCAGCGCGGCTCTACCTCCCGTCACCATCGCCGGTGTACGCTCGGGGCACGTACCCGGAAGCGAGGCTGGCATGAAGACGATCCTGGTGGCCGGTTCCAAGGGCGGGGTGGGCAAGACCACCGTCGCCACCCACCTGGCCGCGTACGCGGCATTGCAGGGCAAGGCCACGGTGATCGCCGATGCCGACCCGCAGGGCTCCAGCACCTGCTGGGCACAGCGCCGCGCCGGCCTGGAAAGCGCGGTGCTGCCGATCGACGTGTACCGGAAGAAGCAATGGGCGCAGAAGCTGCCCGATGGCACCGAGACCGTCATCATCGATGCGCCTGCCGGCGCGTTGGCCGACGATATCCCCCATTTCCTTGATGCCGCCGATGCAGTGGTGGTGCCGGTGCTGCCCTCGGCGCTGGACATCGAAGCCATCGTCGGCTTCCTCAACAGCCTGGCCCAGGTGCCGCGCGTGCACAGCCGCAAGCTGCCGGTGGGGCTGGTGCTCAACCGCACCAAGCCCTGGACCCAGACCTCGCAGCAGGCGCTGCAGATGCTGGCCGAATGGCCGTACCCGGTGGTCGCACAGCTGCGCGACAGCCAGAGCTACGTGGTCATGACCGGCCTGGGCCGCAGCCTGTTCGACTATCGCTCCGCCCAGGTGCGCGAGCACCAGGCCGACTGGGAACCTCTGCTGTCCTGGCTGAAGCTGTGACCGTTCACGCCTGGGCCCTTGCTCCACTCCCCGATTCCATGGATATCCGCGATGCGTGAACTGATCCTGCTGCGCCATGCCCACGCCGAACCGGCCACCCCGGGCCAGGCCGACCTCGACCGGCCCCTGTCGCCGGTCGGGCTTGCCGAAGCCGAAGCCGCCGGCCGCTGGCTGAAGGAGAACAAGCTGCTGCCGGATTGCGTGCTGTGCTCGCCTGCGCGGCGGACCCGCGAAACCCTGGAAGCGGTGATGGCGGCCATCGGCTATGTCGAAAAGCGCCTGGAAGACCGCATCTACGAAGCCACCCCGGGCACCCTGGCGGCACTGGTGGATGAACGCCGCGATCTCGACCGTGTGCTGGTCGTGGGCCACAACCCCGGCCTGGAACGGCTGGTGGCCCTGATGACCGAAGGCAGCAGCAGCGATTACCGCGGCATGCCGCCGGCCGGCATCGCGGTGCTCGGCTTCCCGCGCGAAGCGGCGATCGAGCCGGGCGTGGCCAGCCTGAACGCCTTCTGGTGGCCGTGAGCCGATGAGCCTGCGGTGGCCCGGCCGCTGCCTGTTGCCCCTGCTGCTGGCACTCGCCCCGGCCTGGGCGGGCGTGCCCCAGCCAACCACGTTGCCTCCGGTGCGCGCCGATGGCCCCCGCGTGCTGCTGCTCGACAGCCAGCATTCGCGCATCGGCTTCGAAGTACGCACCCGCTTCGGGCAGCGCATCGAGGGGGTGTTCCCGCAGTTCGAGGGGCGCATCGAGGTGCTCTCCGACGGCCGCCACCAGGTGCACCTGAAGATGTTCACCCGGTCGGTGGAGATTCCCGGCAAGGCCCGCTACACCGGCTGGATGCGGGGCGAGGAGTTCTTCGACGCCGGGCGGCACCCCATGGTGGAGTTCGATTCGCTGCCCTACTGGCCCGACACGGTGGCCGAAGGCGGCGACATCGAAGGCCGTCTGACCCTGCGCGGGGTCAGCCATCCTGAATCGCTGCGGGTCGAGAAGGCGCAGTGCGCCCGACCCGGCTATGATTGCGACGTCGTCAGCCGCGGTACCGTGCAGCGAGGCCGGTATGGCATGGACAGCTGGCAGCTTGCCTTGAGTGACCGAGTGACCTTCGTATTGCGAGCGCGCCTGAGCGAGGCGCCGAAACCGTGAATCTGCTGCTGCGGGTGCTGGCGCTGGCAACGGTGTTGCTTGGCAGTGGCTGTGCGTCGCTGTCGCACGCCGAGCGCGACCGTGCCGAAGCGATTGCCGTGCAGGCGCGCTCCACCGAGGTCGAGTGCCAGCGTGCCGACCGCTGCGCGCAGGAGTCGCCGCTGCGCGCGCTCGCTGGCCGCGCATTCAGCGAGTCCACCGAAACCCGTCCCCGTCATTACGCCACCCTGCTGGACGAGGGGGAGGGCGCACTGGTCGCGCGCCTGAACCTGTTGCGCAGTGCCACCCGCAGCATCGATCTGCAGACCTATATCTTCGACAAGGACGACAGTGCCCGGCTGGTCATCGATGAACTGCTCGCCGCCTCGAAGCGGGGAGTGAAGGTGCGGCTGCTGATCGACCAGCTCTCGGCCATCTCCGACCTGCAGATTCTCGGCGCCCTGTCCGGCGCCCACGAGAACTTCCAGCTGCGGGTGTACAACCCGACCTTCGGCAAGGCGCGGCTGAACTACTTCGACTATGCCGGCAGCGTGCTGTGCTGTTTCCGCCGCTTCAACCAGCGCATGCACAACAAGCTGCTGGTGATTGATGACGCAATCGGCGTGGTTGGCGGCCGCAACTACCAGGACGACTATTACGACTGGGACCGCGAGTACAACTTCCGTGATCGCGACGTATTGATCGCCGGCCCGGAAGCGCGTGAGATGGCGGCCAATTTCGATGCATTCTGGCGCGCCCGCCGCAGCGTGCCGGCCGAACGCCTGAACGACGTCGGACGTACGCTGCTGCGCGAGGGCGTGCCGGCCCTGCCGCCCGCCACCTTCCGCCGTCCCGAGCGGGTGCAGCGGGTCAG
The DNA here is from genome assembly GCF_039674705.1 of Stenotrophomonas sp. TWI169. NCBI lineage: Bacteria > Pseudomonadati > Pseudomonadota > Gammaproteobacteria > Lysobacterales > Lysobacteraceae > Stenotrophomonas > Stenotrophomonas sp. TWI169. Next base: position 9,665 of record NZ_JBDJOB010000019.1, read on the forward strand.
CGCGGAGGCCAACGACATGGACTTCGTCACCCGCTCTTTCGTCGACACCGCGTTGCCGGTGGCGTCGGTGCGCTACGTCGCCGACCTGCCGCGAAAGCATCGGCGCGAAAAGGTCGATGCGCCGCTGGCCAGCCAGCACGTCACCGAGCCACAGCTCGACGCACTGATCGCCAGCGCGCAGCACGAAGTGATCCTGCAGACGCCGTACCTGGTGCTGTCCAAACCCGCGCAGACATTGTTCCGCGATCTGCGCAAGCGTCCGCAGCCGCCGCGCGTGCTGGTGTCCACCAACAGCCTGGCGGCCACCGACAACCCGATCGTCTACGCGCTGTCGTACAAGTACAAGCGGCGCAACATGCGTGAGCTGGGCTTCAACATCTTCGAATACAAACCGTTCCCGCTCGATGCGCCGGTCGACTACCGCAACCTGCTGCCGGACCCGATCGAGGCGCCGCCGGGCCAGGACAGTGGCGGACGCAATCCGCTGATCGGCGGCAGCGCTGCCGGCAGCAATGCCCGCAGCGGCGGCACGTCCTCCGCCACCGACGCCACCGCCACCACGAGTGGCGCCGACGAAGCGCCGGCGGTTTTCCGCCCCCGCACCGGCAGCGCCTACGAGAATGCGCGGGCGCGCCGCCGCGCCGCCGGCAGTGAAGTGGAAACGCGTCTGCTGCGCACCGAGACGCGGCCCTCGTTCCTGGGCAGCAAGGCGGTCAACAAGCCGCTGCCTGTGACCCGCAAGGGTGCGCGCATGGGGTTGCACGCGAAGTCGCTGGTGGTCGACCGCCGCATCGGCGTGGTCGGCACCCACAACTTCGATCCGCGCAGCGAGAACTACAACACCGAAGGTGCGGTTATCATCGACGATCCGGTGTTCGCCGAGCAGCTGGCACAGAGCATCCTGCGCGACATCCACCCGCAGAACTCCTGGACGGTCGCGCCACGCGCCAAGCCGCCGGTGCTGTCCGGGCTCAACTACAGCGTCGGCAAGGCCTCCGAGGCGCTGCCGATCCTCGATTTCTGGCCGTGGCGCTACGCCACCGACTACGAGTTCAAGCCGGGTCCGGACTGCCCGCAGCCGCTGCCCCGGCATAGCCCGGACTTCCACCAGTGCTACGTCGCCGTGGGCGACTTCCCCGAAGTCAACGTCGGACCGAAGTGGTTGCTGGTACGCATGCTGACCGCATTCGGCGCCGGCCTCGTCCCCATCCTCTGAAGGTGCCCGCATGACCCAGGTGTTCCGCGAAGCCGTATCCCTCGAGCAGCTCAACGCGCTCAGCCGCAACACGGCCATCGCGTCGCTGGGCATCGTCTTCAGCGCTGCCGGTGAAGACTGGCTGCAGGCCACCATGCCGGTGGACGAGCGCACCCGCCAGCCCTACGGCATCCTGCACGGCGGCGCATCGGTGGTGCTGGCCGAGACCCTGGGCAGCAGCGCGGGGAATCTGTGCGTGGAGGCCGGCAAGCAGATCTGCGTGGGCCTGGAAATCAACGCCAACCACGTGCGCGCGGTGCGTTCGGGCACCGTCACCGGTACCGCACGCGCGCTGCACGTGGGTCGCAGCACGCAGCTGTGGGAGATCCGCATCGAGGACGAGCAGGGCCGGCTGGTGTGCATCTCGCGGCTGACCCTGGCCGTGGTGGCTGCCGGCCACGGCTGAGCCCCCGGCCAGGCCCGCGACAGCGGCGGAACCCAGCGTTCCCCGCCGATTGCCCCGATCTAGCGGATTTATGGCCTGAACCAGCTGGCAGCGATGGCAGCCCTCCGGTATCGTGCGCGGATGACTTCCCCCACTCCGGCCCCCCGCGGCGGCGTGGCGCGTGTGTGCCGTTACCTGTACCGCGTACCGCTGCTGTTGGTCCACATCCTCGTGTTCCTGCCGCTCACCCTGCTGGGCATGCTCGCGCCGTGGGCGAACCTGCGCGTGGGCCAGGACCGTCTCGGTGCCAAAGTGGTGAACGCGTGGCAGGGCGGCCTGATGTGGATCTTCGGTTTCCGCCTGGTGCGCTTCGGCCAGCCGCTGCCCGGCGCGGTGCTGTTCGTCGCCAACCACGTCAGCTGGGTCGACATCAGCATCCTGCACAGCCAGCGCATGATGGGCTTCGTCGCCAAGCGCGAGATCGCCGGCTGGCCGGTGGTCGGCTGGCTGGCCGCGCGCGGCCAGACCATCTTCCACCAGCGTGGCAACACCGAGTCGCTCGGTGGGGTGATGCAGGTGATGGCCGATCGCCTGCGTGAAGGCAAGGCCGTGGGCGTGTTCCCGGAGGGGCGCACCCGCGGGGGCCACGAAGTGGGCCCGTTCCACGCCCGGATCTTCCAGGCGGCAGTCGAGACCGGTGTGCCGGTGCAGCCGGTGGCGCTGGTGTACGGAACGAAGGGCGACGCGCAGACGATCGTGGCCTTCGGCCCGGGCGAGAGTTTCTTCGCCAATTTCCTGCGCCTGCTCGGTGAGCCGGCGCGACGTGCGGAAGTGCACTTCCTGGCACCGATCGGTGCCCAGGACCTGGAAGGCCGTCGGCGCATCGCGGAGACCTCGCGCGCGCGCATCGTGGCGGCCATGAGCGGGGAGTGAGGCCGTGGTGGCCCTGGTCCCGCCACCGCCTGTCGACGCATCCGCGTCGATGCTGACTGCGGCCGATTACCAGCCGCCGCGCTGGCTGCGCAATCCCCACCTGCAGTCGATGCTCAGTTCCAGCCGCATGCGCCTGCAGCGCGGCCTGCTGCTGCTGGCCGCCACCGGCGCAGTCAGCGAGGAAATGATCCTCGATGGTGGCGAGGGCGTGCGCCTGCAGGGCTGGCACAGCCACGTCGAGGGGCGTGAGCCGCGTGGCATCGCACTGCTGCTGCATGGCTGGGAAGGCAGCGCCGAGTCCAGCTACATGCGCATGGCCGCCGCGCGCATGCTCGAGCAGGGCTTCGACGTGGTGCGGCTGAACTTCCGTGACCATGGCAACACCCATCACCTCAACCCCGGCATCTTCCATTCCAACCTGATCGACGAAGTGGTGCATGCCGCGGGCGACGTCGCCCAGCGCTGGCCGCACCTGCCGCTGGTCGCCGCTGGCTACTCGCTGGGAGGCAACTTCGTGCTGCGCCTGGCCCTGCGTGCGCCGGCAGCCGGCGTGCCGCTGCTGCGGGTGGCCTCGGTGTGCCCGGTGCTGGACCCGGCGTTGACCATGGAGAGCATCGAGAACGGCCCGGCGATGTACGACTGGTATTTCCGCCGCAAGTGGACCGTCTCGCTGCGCCGCAAGCGCGACCTGTTCCCCGAGTTGAGTGACTGCGACGATCGCGTGCTGAAGCTGGACATCCGCGCGCTGACCGCATGGCTGGTCGAGCGCCATACCACCTTCGGTTCGCTGCAGGCGTATTTCGACGGCTACTCGATTGCCGGTGATCGCCTGTCCGGGCTGCAGGTGCCGGCCGACATCCTGATGGCACAGGATGATCCGGTGATCCCGTATTCCACGTTCCGCGACTGGCAGCTGCCACGCCAGGCGCATCTGGAAACGGCGTGCTGGGGCGGTCACTGCGGTTTCCTGGAAAACTGGCGTGGTGACGGCTTCTCCGAGCGCTGGGTGGCGCAGCGCCTGCGGCGGGTTCTGCAGGCCTGAACCGGGACCGGCGCGCAGGCCGCTACAATGCGGGTTTGCCCTTGAACCGGACCGCCATGCAAGACCAGATCATCCAAGCGTTGCGCCAGAACGAGGCCGGCCAGGCCGTGCAGCTGGCCCAGGCGTGGACCCGTGACGAACCCGGCCTGGCCGCGGCCCACCGCTGGCTGGCGCTTGCGCTGCAGCAGCAGGGCAAGCCCGGCGACGCGATGGACGCCCTGCAGCAGGCGCTGCGGCTGGCCCCCGACGATGCCCAGCTGCATCTGCAGCATGCCGGCCTGCTGTTGGCGCTGCGCGAATACCAGGGCGCCGACGAGGCGCTGCTGCGTACCACCGATCTCAATCCGAACGCCTTTTCCGCCTACCTGATGCAGGCGCACCTGGCGATCGGCCGTAATGACTTCGATGAAGCCCAGCGCCTGTCGACCCTGGCCGCGCGCGTTGAACCGGATCACCCCGATCTGCTGCACATCGACGGCATGATCGCCCTGCGCCGTGACGATCCTGATCGCGCGCTGGTACTGCTGTCGCAGGCCAACCAGGCCCAGCCGAATGATCCGCGCGTGCTGTATGCACTGGGCTTTGCCTATCTGGGCAAGGACATGCTGGCATTCGCCGAGCAGGCCTTCCGCCGCGTGCTGGAGCTCAACCCGTCGCTGTCGTCCCTGCACGGGCTGGTCGTGCAGCTGGCGTTGCGGCAGGGCAATCTCGAGGCCGCCGCCGAGGCCATGCAGGTGGCGCTGCAGCAGCCAGGCATGGACCACGCATCGCTGCGGCGCCTGGCCGGTGAGCTGGCGCTGCGCAGCGGGCAGCCCTTGCAGGCGCTGGAACACCTGCTGCCGCTGCTGGAATCGCAGCCGGCAGACCGGCAGATGCTGCAGCTGCTGCTGATGTCGTGGCAGCGGCTGGGCCGCGAGGAAGAAGCACGCGCACGCCTGGATGCGGCGCTGGAAAACAACCCGCAGCTGCATGACCTGTGGCTGGCACGCCTGTCGGTGGAAGAGGTGGGCAGCGATGCGGCGGTTGCCGTGGTCGAGCGCTGGATCGAAGCGATGCCTGGCCATGTGCCCGCCCTGGAGGCGCGTCTGCGGCTGCACGATATGGCGGGTGAGCACGCACAGGCTGAAGGCATCGCAGAACGCATCGTCAGCCTCGAGCCGGGCCGTGTCAGCGCCGAGTCCCGCCTTGTCGAGGGCCTGCTGCAGCGCGACCCCGCTGCTGCCGTTGCCCGCGTGCAGGCGCTGATCGAACAGGCCGCGGAGGGCCATCGCGCTGACCTGCGCACCTGGCTGGGCGAGATCCAGGATCGCGCCGGGCAACCGGATGCCGCCCTGGCAACCTGGCTGGCGCTGCAGGCCGACCAGGCGCCGCAGCGCCTGCCGCTGCCGCCGCAGGCGAAGGCACCGCCGAGCTGGCCGGACAAGGGCAGTGTCGACGAATCCAACACGTCGGCGCCGATTTTCCTGTGGGGCGCACCGGGTTCGGGTGTGGAGCGCGTGGCGACCGGCCTGGCCGCTGCCAGCCCGGTGCTGCGCAGTGATCGCTACACCAGCAACCCGCCGGATGACGCGTTCCAGAACTACCACACGCTGCAGGACCTGGCGTCCGGCGTGCTGACGCCGGAGCGGCTGGTGCAGCGCTGGCGCGAGCAGCTGCCGGCGCGCGGCGTGCAGGGCGACACGATCATCGACTGGCTGCTGTGGTGGGACAACGCGCTGCTGTGGGCCCTGCGCCCGCAGCTGCCGCAGGGCCGCCTGCTGATCGTGCTGCGTGATCCGCGCGACATGCTGCTGGACTGGGTGGCCTATGGCGCTGCCGCGCCGCTGGCGATGACCTCGCTGGCCGAGGCCGGCGAATGGCTGGCGCGTGCGCTGGCCCAGGTCGCGACCCTGAACGAGGAAGATCTGTACCCGCATGTGCTGCTGCGGATCGATCACATCGGCAATGATGCGCAGGCAATGGCCGAGCTGCTGGGACGCCTGTTCGAGCGCCCCATGCCCGTGGCAGCCCAGCTTGGCGTGCCGCGCTTCCCGCCGGGCCACTGGCGCCACTACCGCGACGTGATGAGCGCCGCTTTCGCCCAGCTGACACCAATCGCGGTGCGCCTGGGCTACCCGGAAGAGTGAGGACCGTCCGATGAAACTGAGCAGCCACAGCCTGACCAACGGCGCACCGATCGACCGCGAATTCGCCGCCGGCGACACCGCCGGTTTCGCGCCGGACCGCAATCCCCACCTGGCCTGGAGCGATGTGCCCGAGGGCACCCGCTCGTTCGTGCTGATCTGCGTGGACCCGGATGTGCCGACGGTGCCTGACACCGTCGGCCGCAGCGATATGACCGTGCCACGCGACCAGCCGCGCTGCGACTTCGTGCACTGGGTGATGGCCGACATCCCTGCCAGCGTGCACGAGATCGCCGCGGGCAGCTGCAGCGATGGCTTCGTGGTCAAGGGCAAGGCCGCACCGGCCGGTCCGGCCGGCAGCCGGCAGGGCCTGAACGACTTCACCGGCTGGTTCGCCGGCAATCCGGACATGGCCGGTGATTACCTGGGCTACGACGGCCCGTACCCGCCGTTCAACGACGAGCGGCTGCACCGCTACTTCTTCCGTGTGTTCGCGCTGGACGTGGCCGCGCTGGCGTTGCCGGAGCGCTTCACCGCCGCGGATGTCCATCGCGCCATGCATGGCCATGTGCTGGCCGAGGCGGCGCTGCACGGCACCTACACGTTGAATCCGGCGCTGGCCTGACCGCGCAGCGTGTTTCTGCAGCGCCGGGCAGTACGCCCAGCGGCAACGAAGAAGGGCGGCCCTGCGGCCGCCCTTCTGCATGCTTACTTCTTCTCGACGGCCGACTCGACCACCATGTCCAGCACATACGCCTGCGACGGCGCATCGGCCGGCGGGTTCTTCACCTCGTAGCGCTTCACCCGCACGACGTTGCGCACGCCGTCTTCGTGGGTGTAGCCCTCGATGTTGCCGTAGAAGTTCTCGAACTTGCCCGGCTCGCCCTGCTTGAGGCCCTTGTCGTCATACTTCACCTCGCGGACCTGCAGGCACTGGTAGTCCGGGATCAGCGGGTGCGAGCACTTCTCGGTCCGGGCGGCCACTTCCAGGAACACGGTTTCGCCGGCGCCGCCATAGCGGGTTTCAGCGGTGGGTTCCGGAGCGAAGACCAGCGTGTCGCCCTGTGCGCTGGTCAGGGTCAGCATGCCGGCGGCATCCTGCTCCGCCTTCAGTTCGCCCTGCAGGCGGCTGGATACGGCCTCGTCCAGCGCCATCAGCGACTTGTCCGCGCAGGCCATCATCGTCGAGGCCATCGCGCTGACACTCAGCTTTCCGTCGGCCAGAGTGTAACCGCCACTCATGCGGTTGCAGGTATTGCTGACCGACAGGCGGCCATCGACGAAGTCCAGGGTGACCGGCTTGTCCTCACGGGCGAACAGCGCGTCGATGCGCTTGCCGTCGGCGGCCGTGGCCTTCTGCAGCCGCCAGTGCTGGCTCTGCAGGCGCTGCGCGTCCAGATGCGCCAGCGTCTGCTGGTCTGCCGCCTTGGTCGCCGCCGGGGCCACGTCGTCGCCGCCGGTTCCGGCCGGGGCCGGGGTCTGGCTGCAGGCGGCCAGCAGGGCCAGCGGGAGGAGCAGGGTGAGCTTGCGGTTCATGGTGATTCTCCTTGGGGAACCGAGGGGGAAACGGGGCGGGGCCGGCAACGGGGTTGCCGTTCCCCGCCGCTGTTCAGGTGCCGGACGGCAACCACAGCAGCAGTGCGGCACCCAGCGCGATGCGGTACAGGGCGAACGCGGTGAAGCGGTGCGATTTGATGTAGCCCAGCAGCCACTTCACTACGATGAAGCCGGTGATGACGGCGGCAACGAACGCCACGCCGACATCGGCCCAGTTCTCGCTGGCCAGTTGTCCCTTCTTGGCCAGCTCGAGGAACGCATAGGCGCTGGCGGCGAACATGGTGGGAATGCCGACCAGGAACACGAACTCGGCGGCGGCTGCGCGACGGCTCAGGCCCAGCAGCATGGCCAGGAAGATGGCCGACGCCGAGCGCGAGGTGCCGGGGAACACGCCGGCCACCACCTGTGCCAGACCGACACCGATCGCCACCGTCCAGGTGACCTGGTCGCGGTCGGGCAGGCGCGCGGTATACAGCTCCACCAGCAGCATCCAGATGCCGCCGATGATCAGCGCCCAGGCGATCGGGCTGACCGTTTCCGGAAGTTCCCAGCCGAGCAGGCGCACCGGCAGCCCGACCACGGCGGTGACCAGGAATGCCGCGCCCAGCTTGAACACGTAGTCGCGGTTCTCGCGCTGTCCCAGGCCGGTGGCCAGACTCCACAGGCGCTGGCGGAACACCAGCACCACGGCCAGGATCGCGCCGGCCTGGATGATGATGTTGAAGAAATCCGAACGTGCGCCCAGCCAATGCTGGGCGATCAGCAGGTGGCCGGTACTGGAGATCGGCAGGAATTCGGTCAAGCCTTCGAGGATGCCCAGCAGCAGGGCGGAGAGCAGGTCGGACATGGACAGTGCGGGCGCGTGCGGCGGAAGAAGGTCGAGAGGATAGACCATCCATGCCGCACCAAAGGGGTGCATCCGCGTGCCTGCGCACCCCTTTGGTGCAGGCTGTGCCGCACTGACTCAGTGCACGCTTTGTGAAATCAAGGACTTGCAGGGCGCAAAAAGTTGGCACGGTCATTGCTGTACCTCAGCAGGCATTCATTCCCATCCGAGGTCGTACCGATGTCCGTGGAAAACGTTGAGAAGCTGATCAAGGACAACCAGATCGAGTTCGTCGATCTGCGCTTTGTCGACATGCGCGGTGTCGAACAGCATGTCACCTTCCCGGTCAGCATCGTCGAAGCGTCGCTGTTCGAAGAAGGCAAGATGTTCGATGGCAGCTCGATCGCCGGCTGGAAGGGCATCAACGAATCGGACATGGTCCTGCTGCCGGATCCGTCCAGCGCCTATGTCGATCCGTTCTACGCCGATCCCACTCTGGTGATCAGCTGCGACATCCTCGATCCGGCCACCATGCAGGCCTACGGCCGCTGCCCGCGCGGCATCGCCAAGCGTGCCGAGGCCTACCTGAAGTCCTCGGGCATCGCCGAATCGGCGTTCTTCGGCCCGGAGCCGGAATTCTTCATCTTCGACTCGGTCCGTTTCGCCAATGAAATGGGCAACACCTTCTTCAAGGTCGACTCGGAAGAAGCCGCCTGGAACAGCGGCGCGAAGTACGACGGCGCCAACAGCGGCTACCGCCCGGGCGTGAAGGGCGGCTACTTCCCGGTGCCGCCGACCGACACCCTGCACGACCTGCGTGCGGAAATGTGCAAGACGCTGGAACAGGTCGGCATCGAAGTGGAAGTGCAGCACCACGAGGTGGCCACCGCCGGCCAGTGCGAGATCGGCACCAAGTTCAGCACCCTGGTGCAGAAGGCCGATGAGCTGCTGCGCATGAAGTACGTCATCAAGAACGTCGCGCACCGCAACGGCAAGACCGTCACCTTCATGCCCAAGCCGATCGTCGGCGACAACGGCAGCGGCATGCACGTGCACCAGTCGCTGTCCAAGGGCGGCGCCAACCTGTTCTCCGGCGACGGTTACGGCGGCCTGAGCCAGCTGGCGCTGTGGTACATCGGCGGCATCTTCAAGCATGCCCGCGCCATCAATGCCTTCGCCAACTCGGGCACCAACAGCTACAAGCGCCTGGTGCCGGGCTTCGAAGCACCGGTGATGCTGGCCTATTCGGCGCGCAACCGTTCGGCGTCGTGCCGCATTCCGTGGGTCTCCAACCCGAAGGCACGCCGCATCGAAATGCGCTTCCCCGATCCGATCCAGTCCGGCTACCTGACCTTCACCGCGCTGATGATGGCCGGCCTGGACGGCATCAAGAACCAGATCGACCCGGGCGCACCGAGCGACAAGGACCTGTACGACCTGCCGCCGGAAGAAGAGAAGCTGATTCCGCAGGTCTGCTCCTCGCTGGACCAGGCGCTGGAAGCGCTGGACAAGGACCGTGAGTTCCTGAAGGCCGGCGGCGTGATGAGCGATGACTTCATCGACGGCTACATCGCGCTGAAGATGCAGGAAGTGACCAAGTTCCGCGCGGCGACCCACCCGCTGGAATACCAGCTGTACTACGCCAGTTGACCGGGCGGCGATGGCGGCGGGCTTCCCCCTCCCACCCGCCGCCATCGCCTCCGATCTTTGCGGCTGGGGAGCCGCAGGGTGGGCTCCGGCCCACCGTGCTAGAGCGGACCGTGGGTCCGTTGATCCAGGGGCAAGAGAGACCGGATACGCGACATGGGCCGCCCTCCCTCCCGCGTCGGTCGTGCAAGGAGAGAGGCACGACCGTCCCGGCCCCGTTCGTGTCCGGTGCAACAGCCACGGCCATCGATGTGATGGCCCGTGGTTGCCTGATGCCATCGCGCGTTGGCGCGCTGGCCCCATCCACCATCGGGACATGCGCATGAAACTGATCTCCGCCATCATCCGACCGTTCAAGCTCGACGAGGTCCGCGAGGCCCTCTCCGATGCTGGCGTGTCGGGCATCACCGTGACCGAAGTGAAAGGCTTCGGCCGCCAGAAGGGCCATACCGAGCTGTACCGCGGCGCAGAGTACGTCGTCGATTTCCTGCCCAAGATCAAGATCGAAACCGTGGTCACCGACGAGCGCGCCGATGCGGTGATCGAGGCGATCCAATCGTCGGCAGGTACCGGCAAGATCGGTGACGGCAAGATCTTTGTCACCGCCGTCGAACAGGTCATCCGCATCCGCACCGGCGAAATCGGTGCAGACGCGCTGTAACCCCCTTCCGGAGACTCCCCCAATGAAGATGCGCCTTCTTACCGGGTGGCAAGCCCGGTTCCATCTCGTGTGCCTGCTGATGCTGCTCAGCGCGCTGGCCGCGGGCGTCTGGCCGGGCAACGCCCACGCCCAGGCCCAGGTGACACCGTTGAGCAGTGAACCGGTAGCGGTCGAGCCGCTGCAGGCACCGGCCGCCGCCGCTCCCGCGGCTGCCGAGGCTGCGGCCCCGGCCTTCGATCACGGCGACGTCGCCTGGATGCTGACCTCCACCCTGCTGGTGCTGTTGATGGTGGTGCCGGGCCTGGCCCTGTTCTACGGCGGCCTGGTGCGTTCGAAGAACGTGCTGTCCGTGCTGAGCCAGATCCTGGTGGTGTTCTCGCTGGTGCTGCTGCTGTGGGTGTCCTACGGCTACAGCGCGGTGTTCAGCGCCGGCAATCCGTTCTTCGGTTCATTCACCGAGTTCGCGTTCCTGAAGGGCTTCACGCCCGACTCGGTGGGCAACACGCCGATCGCGGGCCTGCCGGATTATCTGTTCGTCGCCTTCCAGTCGACTTTCGCCGGCATCACCACCGCGCTGATCGTCGGTGCCTTCGCCGAGCGCATCAAGTTCCGTGCGGTGCTGCTGTTCTCGGCATTGTGGTTCACCTTCAGCTACATCCCGATGGCGCATATCGTCTGGGGCGGTGGCTACCTGGGTGAGCTGGGCGCGATCGACTTCGCTGGCGGTACCGTGGTGCACATCAACGCCGGCGTTGCCGGCCTGGTCGCCGCGTGGTTCGTCGGCAAGCGCCTCGGCTACGGCCAGACCGCGCTGAAGCCGCACAACGTACCGTTCACCTACATCGGCGCGATGCTGCTGTGGGTGGGCTGGTTCGGCTTCAACGCCGGCTCCGCCGCCGCGGCCGATACCGTGGCATCGCTGGCCTTCCTCAACACCGTGCTGGCCACCGCCGCCGCAGTGCTGGGCTGGACGCTGGTGGAAGCCATCGGCAAGGGCAAGCCGTCGGCGCTGGGTGCGGCCTCCGGCGCGGTGGCCGGCCTGGTCGGCATCACGCCCGCGTGCGGCACGGTCGGGCCGCTGGGTGCCATCGTCATTGGTTTCGTCGCCGGCACCGTCTGCGTGTGGGGCGTCACCGGTCTCAAGCGGCTGCTGAAGGTGGATGACACGGCCGACGTGTTCGGCGTGCACGGCGTCGGCGGCATCGTCGGCGCGATCCTCACCGGTGTGTTCAGTGCGCAGTCGCTGGGCGGCACCAAGGCCGATCTGGATATCGGCCACCAGGTGTGGGTGCAGGTGGTCAGCGTCGGCCTGACGGTGGTCTGGTCCGCCGTGGTGACCGCGGTCATCCTGCTGCTGGTGAAGGTGGTGGTCGGCCTGCGCGTGACCGAAGAGGCCGAACGTACCGGCCTGGACGTCACCTCGCACGGCGAATCCGCGTACGAGGCCTGATGCAGGGGCGGGCGGTCCGGAAGGGCCGCCCGCACGCTGTGCAGCCGGGCCATGCCCGGCTGCGTCCGTCAGGGCACCGGCCACGCGCCGCGTGCCCCTCCATGCACGATCCATCCCGATCGCGCACAATCAGGGGCATGCACCCGATCCGCACGTCCCTGCTGCTCTCGGCCTGCCTGCTGCTGGCCGCCTGTGCGTCCGCTCCGCCGGAGCCGCGCAATCCGCTCGCGACCTGGGTGCCCTCGCCGAACCACAACGCGCGGGGTCCGGTCATCATCGTCATCCACCACACCGAACAGGATTCGGTGCAGCAGAGCCTGCGCACGCTGCGCACCGCCAACAGTGGCGGCCGGGTCAGCGCGCATTACCTGATCGGCGCCGACGGCCATCGCTACCAGCTGGTGAGCGATCAACGTCGTGCCTGGCATGCCGGCACGGGCCGATGGGGCACCATCACCGACCTCAACTCGGCGTCCATCGGCATCGAGCTGGACAACAACGGCCGCACACCCTTCAGCGCGGCGCAGATCGAATCGTTGATCGTGCTGCTGCGCGACCTCACCGCGCGCCTGGACATTCCGCCGCGGCAGGTCATCGGCCACGCCGACCTGGCGCCGACGCGCAAGCAGGATCCCAGCCGTTTCTTCCCGTGGCAGCAGCTGGCAGAGGCCGGCTTCGGCGTGTGGCCGCGTGCCAGCGATGGCCCCGCACCGGAAGGCTTCGATGCCTGGAATGCGCTGGCCCGCTTCGGTTACCCGCTGGAGGATCGGGACGCGGCGGTGGCCGCGTTCCACCGTCGATTCCGTGGCAGCGATGATCTGCCGAAGACGCTGGATGCGGAAGACGCGCGCATCCTGTACTCGCTGCTGCTGCAGACGCCGTGACCGGCAGCGCCGGGTCGGAATGCCGGTAGCGCCGGGCCATGCCCGGCGAGCGCACAGCGCGGGATCCGCTTTCCGCCGGCCATGGGCCCGCGCTACACCTGCATGAGGTTGCCGGGCCAGCACCCGCCCCACTACATTGCGACCATGATCACTGTTAAGTCGTTGCCGCACGCGCTGCTCCTCCTGCTCGGTGCAGCCCTGCTCGCCGCGTGTTCCACCACCGGCACCCGCCCAGGCACGCCTGCCGCTGCCACGCCCGCTGCGGCCACCTACGCCAGGGTTGAATGGAGTGCGCTGCCACCGGTCTCGGACAGCGACCTGCAGGCCGGCTTCGTCGCCTGGCGCAGCAGCTGCACCCGCCTGAAGAACGATGCGGTCTGGGCCAGACCCTGCGCCACAGCCGCTGCGGTTTCAGACAAGGACCCGGCCGACATCCGCCAGTTCCTGCAGCGTGATCTGGACGTCTATGCGCTGCGTGCGGGTGGCCAGCAGGCCGAAGGCCTGATCACCGGCTACTACGAGCCGATCTACCCCGGCAGCCTCAGCCGCACGGACACGGCAACAGTGCCGGTCTATGGCACCCCCGATGATCTGATCGTGGTGCAGCTGGACAGCGTCTACCCCGAACTGAAGGGCAAGCGCCTGCGCGGCCGCCTGGACGGCAAGGTACTCAAGCCCTATGACGACGCAGGCACCATCGCCGGCAAGGGTGCCAAGGCGCCGGTACTGGCCTGGCTGACCGATCCGATGGACCTGCAGCTGCTGCAGATCCAGGGCTCGGGCCGGGTTCGCCTGGCCGATGGCACGCAGGTGCGGCTGGCCTACGCCGAGCAGAACGGCCATCCCTATCGCGCGATCGGCCGCTGGCTGGTGGAGCAGGGCGAGCTGCGCAAGGAAGACGTCACCATGGACGCCATCCGCACGTGGGCGAAGGCCAATCCCGCGCGTGTTCCGGAGCTGCTGCGCAGCAATCCCAGCTACGTGTTCTTCGTGCGCAGCGCGGACAGCCCGGAAGGCCCGCGCGGTTCGTTGAACGTACCGCTGACTGCCGGCTACAGCGTTGCCGTGGATCGCACCGTGGTACCGCTGGGCAGCCTGCTGTGGCTGTCGACCACCCGTCCGGACGGTACGCCGCTGGTACGCCCGGTGGCCGCGCAGGATACCGGTGGCGCCATTGCCGGCGAAGTCCGCGCCGACCTGTACTGGGGCACCGGTGATGCCGCCGGGAAGCTGGCCGGCGACATGAAGCAGCAGGGCAGCCTGTGGATGCTGTGGCCGAAGGGCGTGGCGCTGCCGGCCCGCTGACCGCTGACCGCTGACCGCAGACCGCAGACCGGGCCGCGGCGATGCCCGCGCGAGGTAGCGGTCGCGGGCCATGGGGATTGGCGGACGAATGGTCAAATTTTAAGGACTTTACGTAGCAAGCAGTCCCGGAAAGGGGCGCAAAGTGGACCTGTCGAAACCCACTCACTTCGCAGGAGATTCCACCATGAACACCGTCACCCGCACCCTGGCCGCCACTGCCCTGGCTCTGTCCCTGCAGGCCGGCCTGTCCGCCCAGGCTGCGCAAGCGGCGCCCTCCACCGCCGTCACCGCCGTCGCCCGTACCGCCAGCACCCTCACCACCGCCGATGGCGTGCAGCTCTACTACAAGGACTGGGGTCCGAAGGATGGCCCGGTGGTCACCTTCAGCCACGGCTGGCCGCTGGACTCGGACAGCTGGGAATCGCAGATGATCTTCCTGGCCGACCATGGCTACCGCGTGATCGCGCATGACCGCCGCGGTCATGGACGCTCCAGCCAGCCGTGGGAAGGCAACGACATGGACCACTATGCCGATGACCTGGCCACGGTGATCAACACGCTGGATCTGCATGACGTGACGCTGGTGGGCTTCTCCACCGGGGGGGGCGAAGTGGCGCGCTACATCGGCCGCCATGGTACCGGCCGGGTGAAGAAGGCCGTGCTGATCAGCTCGGTGCCGCCGCTCATGCTCAAGACCGCCGACAACCCCGGCGGCGTACCGATCGAAGTGTTCGATGGCCTGCGCAAGGCGCAGCTGGAAAACCGCTCGCAGCTGTACCGCGACATTCCCTCCGGCCCGTTCTATGGCTTCAACCGCCCGGGCGCGAAGGTTTCGCAGGCCATGATCGACGCCTGGTGGGCGCAGGGCATGCTGGGCGGGCACAAGAACACCTACGATTCGATCGCCGCATTCTCGGCAACCGATTTCCGCCAGGACCTGAAGAAGTTCGACGTGCCGACGCTGGTGATCCACGGTGATGACGATCAGATCGTGCCGATCGATGTTGCCGGCCGCATGTCGGCCAAGCTGATCAAGGGCGCCCGCCTGATCGTCTACCCGGGTGCGCCGCATGGCCTGACCGAAACCCACAAGGACAAGGTCAACCAGGACCTGCTGGCCTTCCTGCAGCAGAAGTGAGTGCAGGGCCCCGGCGGTGAGCCGGGGCCTTCTGCCGTGATCGACGGGCGAATGGCAGGTCATCGCAGGGCCCCTGCGGTGCCCGCTGGGCGATAATGCCGCCCTCTGAACTCTCCGGCTGCCTCCACAGCCAGGACTCCGGCAATGAAGAACGCAAAGAAGTACTACAAGCACTGGGCCGAATCGGGCCTCGGCAAGGGCAACGTGCTGATGGAAGCACGGGGCGACAGGATCGTCCGCCAGGTGGAGATCTACGGCTCCAAGCTGGTATGGGCCGATGAAAACGGCCAGAGCGATGACCGTTTCATGCTGGCCGACCAGCCCGTCTCGTTCCTGGATTTCGATTCCGACGACGAGATCAGCGCGCGCGAATTTGAAATCGCGTGGAAGAAGGCCAGGGAAGCGACCGGGTATCCGTCTGCCTGACGCCCGGCAAACCGGCGTCCCCGATGGCTGCCAGAACTGAAATGTTATAAAGTTTCATTTTTGGCACTCCATCTCCTCCCCCATGAAGACCCCCACGCTGCTGGCCGCCCTGGCGGCGGCTCCCCTTGCCCCCGACGCATTGGCGCAGTCAGCCGACGCGTCGCTCACCCTGGGCAAGGTCGATGTCCACCAGCACCGGGAAGGCGCCCTCAGCGCGCACCAGGTACTCACCTCCGTTGACGTTCTGGGCGCAGACCAGATTGAAGACCGCACCGTGTCCCACAGCTGGGAACTGCTGGGGCAGATGCCCGGCATCCAGCTGACCGAAACACGCCAGGGTGCCGAGTCGGGCAAGGTCAGCTTCCGCGCCTTCAATGGCGAGGGTTACCTCAATGCCATCAAGACCCTGATCGATGGCATCCCGAGCAACGTCAACAGCGGCAACCAGCGCTTCATCGACATGCTGTTCCCGCTGGAAATCAGCTACATCGAGGTGGTGCGCGGGACCAACGATCCGCGTTATGGGCTGCACAACATCGGCGGCAACGTGAACTTCGGTACCCGCCAGGGCGGCAGTTACACCGATGCACGGCTGGCCTATGGCAGCTACAACACGCGCGATGCGCAGCTGGCGGTGGGCCGCGAATCCAACGGCTTCGCGCAGAACTACTTCATCGGCACCCAGGCCAGCGACGGTTATCGCGAGCACGACACCTCCAGGAAGTACTCGCTGGGTGGCAAGTGGTTCTACGGTTCACTGGACGATGGCCTGCGCGTGGGCCTGACCGCGCGCGCCTATCACCACGAGGCGGACGAACCCGGCTTCATGACGGCCGAGGAACTGCGCACGCACCGCCGTGGCAGCGACCTGCGCAACGCCCATGACGGCGACGACCGCGACATGCGCCAGTTCGCCGCGCATCTGGACCTGAAGCTGTCCGACGCGCTCGTTCTCGGCACCCGGCTGTACTACAACCGTTACCAGGACGATCGGCGCGTGACCTTCAGCGACCTGCCCACCGGCAACCTGCCGCGCCAGCGGCGGCTGTGGGACGAGCGCCAGGCCGGCCTGCTCACCACGCTTACCTGGCAGCCCGCAGCCACGCTGACGGTGGAGGGCGGGTTGAACTACGAGCAGCAGGACAACGGTTACATCCGCGAGCGGTATGCCTACGCCGAACCCACCGATTTCACCCGCCCGCCGGCCCGCGTGCAGAACGACGACCGCCACAGCTTCGACAACGTGGGCGCTTATCTGCAGGCCATCTATCAGCCAGCCGCCGCCTGGAAGATCGTGCCGGCCTATCGCGTGGACCGCTTCAATGGTCGCACGCGGTTGATGGATGGCACCCGCGGGCGGCTGCAGGACTACGGCTCCATCGGCCAGCCCAAGCTGAGCGTCATCCACAGCCTGGGCGACACCACCCACGTCTACGCGAACTGGGGCCGCACGTTCCAGGTGCTGACCGGCGCCACCGCGCCGGCCTATCTCACGCCCGGGCAGACGCCGATGCGTCCTTCCACCAACACCGGCATGGAGCTGGGCCTGAAGTTCCAGCCCTTTGACGGCGCCCAGGCCCGCCTGGCGATATGGCAGCAGGATGCGGAGAACGAGGTGTCCAACATGCCGGCCACCGGCACCACCGTCACCCTGGGCAAGACCCGCCGCCGTGGCGTGGACGCGCAGTTGAGCCTGCAGGTGGGCGACGATTGGACGGTGTGGGCCTCGCATGCGTACCAGGAAGCGAAGATCACCCGCGACAACCGCGCCCCCGGCGTGTCCCTGCAGGGTCGCGAAGTGGCCGCCACCCCGCGCCACATCAGCAACCTGGGCGTGGACTACCAGGCCAGCCAGGCACTGCGGCTGGGCCTGCAGGCGCGCGCGCAGGGCGACTACTACCTGGAAGAGCGCAACGTGGCCGGCAGGTTCGGCGGCTTCGCCGTGCTCGACCTCACTGCCGCGTACCGGATCAATCCGCGCTGGAGCGTGGACCTGCAGCTGAAGAACGTCACCGGACGCGAGTACGCCTACGCGTGGTACGACAGCTTCTTCTGGGACAGTGCCCGGCCGATGTTCTCGCCTGCCCCCGGCCGCACCATCTTCGTCGGCCTCAGCATGAAGCTGTAGACCGGCGGGGCGCTTCGGGTCGCGGAAGGAACGCATCTGCCACGCTTTTGCACTACATTGGTGCAATGTCCGACCCCGCGCCGCCACCGTCCCTCGATGCCCTGGGTACCCCCTTGGCCTGGGCCGCTGCCGACGGCCGCATCATCGGCTGCAATCCGGCCTTCGGACGCTGGCTGGGCGTCAGCGGCCGTCGCCTGCTGGGCCAGCCCCTGGCGGCGCTGGAGGTGCAGGGCGAGGCGCTGGCCCACTTCCTGGCCCGCGACGAGCGTGACAGCCTGCGCCTGCACCGGCTGGCACTGGCGGTACCGGGAGAGGCACCCCGCTTCGCCGAAGGCTGGATGAGCCGCCGTGATGATGGCGGCTGGCTGCTGGAGGCGCATCCGGTCGATGAGTTCCCCGGGCTTGATCCCACCCAGGCCCTGCCCAGCGCACTCAGCGCGGCGCTGAAGGGCCTGGCCCACGAACTGCGCAACCCGCTGGCTGGCCTCAAAGGCGCGGCGCAGCTGCTGGCGCGCCGTGCCGCACAGCGCGATGCCAGCGAGCGCGAACTGATTGAACTGATCGGTTCGGAGATCGAACGCCTCAACGGGTTGCTTGACCAGCTGCTGTCGCCGGCGCCGGCGGCACCGCATGCCGCCTTGAACATCCATGCAGCACTGGAGCGCGTGCTGCGCCTGGCCGAGAACGAAGCGGGCTGGGCGGTGCGCCTGCAACGCGACTACGACCCCAGCATTCCCGAGCTGGATGGCGACGCCGACCGCCTTACCCAGGCAGTGTGGAACCTGGTGCGCAATGCGATCCAGGCCGGCGCGGGCACCATCACCCTGCGCACGCGCGTGGAGCATGGTGCGCGGGTTGCCGAGCGGCTGCATACGCTGGCGCTGCGGCTGGAGATCGCCGACGACGGTCGTGGCGTACCCGAGGAGCTGGCCGAACACCTGTTCCTGCCCCTGGTCAGTGGTCGCGCCGAAGGCACCGGCCTGGGCCTGGCGCTGGCCCAGCAGGTCGCGCGCGAGCATCGCGGCACGCTGACCTACCGCTCGCGGCCCGGCCACACCGTATTCACCCTGCTGCTGCCGATCGGCAGCGGCACCGTTCCGGCCGAGGAGGCCCCGCGCGATGTCTGACGCGTCCCCTTCACCCCAGCGGATCTGGGTGGTCGACGATGACCGCGCCGTGCGCTTCGTGCTGTGCACCGCGCTGCGCGAGGCGGGCTACCGGGTCGATGATTTCGACAGCGCCGCCGCCGCCCTTCAGGCGCTGGCCGAGGGGTCTCCGCCGGCACTGCTGTTCACCGATGTGCGCATGCCCGGCGATGACGGCCTGGTGCTGCTCGACAAGCTCAAGGCTGCCTTGCCACAGCTGCCGGTGGTGGTGATGTCGGCCTACACCGATGTCGCCAGCACGGCGGGCGCCTTCCGCGGCGGCGCGCACGAATTCCTGTCCAAGCCGTTCGATCTGGATGATGCCGTGGCGCTGGCCCAGCGCGTGCTGCCGGCGGTCGCGCCGGCACTGGCCGCGCCGGTACCGGCCACGGAGGCCTCCGCCGACCCGTCGCCGCAGCTGGTTGGCGATACGCCGCCGATGCGCGCGCTGTTCCGCGCCATCGGCCGGCTCGCGCAGGCGCCGCTGGCGGTGCTCATCACCGGTGAAACCGGCACCGGCAAGGAACTGGTGGCCAACGCGCTGCACCGCGAATCGCCGCGTGCGCAGGGCCCGTTCGTGGCATTGAACACCGCCGCCATTCCCGCCGAGCTGCTGGAGAGTGAACTGTTCGGCCATGAAGCCGGCGCATTCACCGGCGCACAGCGCCGGCACATCGGCCGCTTCGAGCAGGCCGACGGTGGCACCCTGTTCCTCGATGAAATCGGCGACATGCCCCTGCCGCTGCAGACGCGCCTGCTGCGCGTGCTGGCGCAGGGCGAGTTCTTCCGTGTCGGCGGTCGCGAACTGATCCGTGTCGATGTGCGCGTGATCGCAGCGACCCACCAGGACCTGGAAGGACGGGTGGCGCAGGGGCTGTTCCGCGCCGACCTGCTGCATCGCCTGGACGTGGTGCGCCTGCAGCTGCCGCCGCTGCGTGAGCGCCGCGAGGACATCGCGCAGCTGGCCACCACCTTCCTGGCGGCGGCCGCACGCCGGCTGGATACGCCGACCAAGCGCTTGACCGCCGCTGCCTTGCAGGCGCTGCGCGAGCACGACTGGCCGGGCAATGTGCGCGAACTGGAGAACGTGTGCTGGCGGATGGCCGCACTGGCCGCCGCCGACACCATCGGCGTGGCCGACGTGGATACCGCGCTCAACCGGGCACGCACCCGGCGCAGCAGCACCGGCGGCACCGACCCGGGGCAGTGGGAGGCGCTGCTGTCGGAGTGGGCGCGGCGGCAACTGGCGGAGGGCGTGGAAGGGCTGCATGCGCAGGTGCGCGAGCGCGTCGATCACGCCCTGCTGGACGCTGCCCTGCAGATCACCCACGGTCGCCGCGCGGAAGCAGCGGCGCGGCTGGGCCTGGGCCGCAACACGCTGACCCGCAAGCTGGGCGCAGGCCGCCGCCGCGGCCCCCATTGAACGGTCCCTGCACGCGATCCTCGCATCCGCTTGCCGAACCGTTGATCCCTCATGGACGATGCCGTCCGTAGTGTCACCTGCAAGGAGTCTTCGATGCGCCTGTTACCTGCCCTTCTTCCGCTGTCCGCCGCCGCGCTGCTGTCCGCGTGTGGCAGTACGCCGAAGCCGCAGCCCACGCCACCGCCGCCGGTCGTGACCAGTACCGCACAGCAGGCCGAGGCGAATCTGGCCCCGGCGTCGGCCAGCATCGTCAGTGGCCGGCTGGTGCTGAAGGTCGAACCGGCAGGCGTACATATCACCGGCCTGGTCGGTGGCCTGCAGCCGATGCAGCAGGCAGGCTTCCATATCCACGAGCGTGGTGATTGCAGCGCTGTGGATGCCAGCAGTGCGGGCAATCACTTCAATCCCGGCGGCGTCGCGCACGGTCGCGCCGGTGCCGGCACGCATCACCTGGGCGACATCGACAACCTGCGTGCCGATGCCCAGGGCCGCGCCAACGTCGACATCCACCTCAAGGGCGTTACTCTGGGCGGAGGCGCCGCCACCGATATCGCAGGACGCGCATTGGTCGTGCATGCCAATGCCGATGACTATCGCAGCCAGCCTGCCGGCAATGCCGGCGTTCGCATCGCCTGCGGCGTGATCCGCGTGACGCGCTGATCGCCGCCGGCCATCTTCCAAGGAGAGCATCCATGCGTCTGATCCATACTTCGCTGTTCGCGGCCATCGCCGCCCTGGGCCTGGCGGCCTGCGGCAAGCCGGCCGACACCCCGCAGACCGAGACGCCGCCGGCCGCGCCGGGCGAGAGCGCAACCACCGAACCGGCGCCCGCTGCAGAACCGGCGTCCACCGCCGATGCCTCGGCCACGGCGGAGCTGGCACCCACCCAGGGCAACGAGACCAAGGGCAGCGTCACCTTCAAGCGGGTTGACGGCAAAGTGCACGTCACGGGCCAGATCAGTGGCCTGAAGCCCGGCAGCGAACACGGTTTCCACATCCACGAGAAGGGCGACTGCAGTGCGCCGGACGGCACCAGCGCCGGCGGTCATTTCAACCCGGGCAAGCAGGACCATGGCAGCGTGGCCAGTGATCCGCACCACGGTGGCGACATGCCCAACATCAAGGCCGACGACAAGGGCGTGGCCACCATCGATGGCCCGGTGTCGAGCAACGTGAACATCGGCAAGGGCGATGATTTCGACATCATCGGCCGTGGCCTGATCGTCCACGCCGATCCGGATGACTACACCAGCCAGCCGACCGGCAACGCAGGTGCGCGCCTGGCCTGCGCAGTGATCCAGAAGGCCCCGTAAGGCCGGGCCCGCTGGATTGGAAAACGCCGGCGCAGGCCGGCGTTTTTCTTTGCATCCCTTTCTGTAGAGCCGAGCCCAGGCTCGGCTGCTTTTCCGGCGGCCTGAGCCGAGCATGGGCTCGGCTCTACAACACGCGGCCGCCGTTTCCTTGTCAGCGCGCCAGCAACTCGCGCGCGTCCTGTCCCGCCTCGCAATGCACGAACAGCACCGGCACACCGTGTGCTTCCAGCACTGCCGCCATCTGCCGCTGGCGCATCAGGAACTGCTCATAGATGCCCTGCAGGCGATCGCAGTCGCCACTGTCATGATTGTAGTGGGCGCACCAGCCGGCCGGATCGAACAACGCCATGCGCGCCTCGCCATGGCTGTAGCGCAGCAACGGCTCCGGTGCGGCCTCAAGCCATTCATCCTCGCCCGGCGCCATGATCGCGGTCTCGATCAACGGCCACAGCGCGGCCAGGCCCTGGTTGTCGTACTGCATCGACATCATCGCGGCCAGGTCGTTCACGGTGAAATAGCGCGCATGCTCGATGCGGGCACCGAAACTGTTCTGCGCCATCAGCGCGGTATCGGCATGGGCCATGCCATTGGCCAGCAGCACCTCTTCCAACGCATCGGCCACCGCACGGGTGGTCGCCACATCACTGCCGGTCAGCAGGAACGGCAGCACACGCAGGCCGCCACCCACCAGCGTCGCATCGGCCTGGAACGGCAGCGGCACATCGCCATTGGCATCGGTACCGAAGGCCAGCAGCCGCGGGCCCTGGTTGCGGCCCGGCGCGCGCATCTGCAGTTCTTCCAGACGGCGATGGATCGGCCAGCCCGGGCGCAGCACTTCGGCCGGATCGAAATGGGCGGCGGCCAGGACCAGGTCCAGCTCGGCCACGGCCGGTACCAGCTTGGACAGGTCGCGGCCGACGCGCTCGGCCAGTTCACCGGCCTGGTCTGCGCTGAGTACCGCCTGGCGGGGGATCTCGCCGCCGGCCAGTTCCAGGGCCAGCACGCCAAGGGCATTCATCGCGGGGTCGGGTTTGCTCATGGTTCCACGGTTGGCCCATCACAGGGCGGCAGCTACACTTGGCCCCATTATGCCTGCTCTGTCGTGCAGGCCATGTTGCAGACACCCTCATCCATGCCAGGTATCTCCATGCCCAACGCTCGTCCCGTCGCCATTCTCGGTGGCGTCCGCATTCCGTTCTGCCGCCAGAACACCGCGTATTCGGATGTCGGCAACCTCGGCATGTCGGTACGCACACTGGGTGCGCTGGTCGAACGCTTCGGCCTGCACGGCCAGCAGCTGGGTGAAGTGGCGATGGGTGCGGTGATCAAGCACTCCAGCGACTGGAACCTGGGCCGCGAAGCCACGCTGTCCTCCGGACTGTCGCCGCTCACCCCGGGCATCACCCTGCAGCGTGCCTGCGGCACGTCGCTGGACAGCATCATCACCGTCGCCAACAAGATTGCCCTGGGCCAGATCGAATCGGGCATCGGCGGCGGGTCGGACACCACTTCCGACGTGCCGATCGTGTACGGCAAGAAGCTGCGTGCACGCCTGCTGGCCGCCAACCGCGCCAAGAGCACCGGCGACAAGATCCGCGCGCTGACCTCCGGCTTCAAGTTCTCCGAGCTCAAGCCCGAGTTCCCGGGCGTGGCCGAACCGCGCACCGGCAAGAGCATGGGCGATCATTGCGAGGACATGGCCAAGGAATGGAACATCTCGCGTGACTCGCAGGACGAGTGGGCGGTGTCCTCGCACAAGAAGCTGGCCGCCGCCTATGAGCGTGGCTTCTTCAACGACCTGATCGCGCCGTTCCGCGGCGTGGAGCGCGACAACATCCTGCGCCCGGATACCTCGCTGGAAAAGCTGGCCACGCTGAAGCCGGCGTTCGACAAGGTGTCCGGCCGCGGCACCCTGACCGCCGCCAACTCCACGCCGCTCACCGATGGTGCCGCGGCGGTGCTGCTGGCCAGCGAGGAATGGGCCCGCGCCCACGGGCACGAGCCGCAGGCCTACCTGCGCGATGCGCATGTCTCGGCCGTCGATTTCGTGCACGGCGAAGGCCTGCTGATGGCACCGACCGTGGCCGTGCCTGAGATGCTCAAGCGCAATGGCCTGACCCTGCAGGACTTCGACATCTACGAAATCCACGAAGCGTTTGCCGCACAGGTGCTGTGCACCCTGCGCGCGTGGGAGAGCGAGGATTACTGCCGCAACCGGCTGGGCCTGGAGGCACCGCTGGGCCGCATCGATCCGGACAAGATCAATCTGCTGGGCTCGTCGCTGGCTACCGGTCACCCGTTTGCCGCTACCGGTGCGCGTGTGATCGCCACGGCCGCAAAGCAGCTGGCCGAACGCGGCGGCGGCCGCGCGCTGGTGTCGATCTGCACGGCAGGCGGCATGGGCGTGGTGGCGATCGTCGAGCGCTGATCGCTGCAGAAGGCTGCACATGGAAAAGCCGCCCGGATGGGCGGCTTTTTCGTTGCGGACCCGGTGGGGTGCCGACCCTTCGCCGGCACTGCGCCGATCAGGGAAGACGGGGGTTGCCGAACTCGTCGCGCTCTTCGTTGGCGTTGTACACCGGCGGTTGCGGCACCGTCGGCAGATCTTCCACGGTGGCGCGCGGCGGCACTTCATCGGCACCGGCCCCTGCCGTGCGCACCAGCGCCACACTGTCCTCGCCGCGCTGCAGGCGCAGCGCGTTGGCCAGGCACTGTGCAGCCAGGGCATGTTCACCCCGCTGGGCGAACAGCTCACCCAGCGCTTCCCAGGCCGGGGCACCGGCGCCGCTGGCGATCGCTTCGTGCAGGAACGTATCGGCAGCGTCCCATTGCTGCTGGGCCAGGGCGACGCGGCCCTGTGCCAGGCGCAGCGCCGCCGAATCGTCATGCACGTTGCGCCAGCGCTGCAGGTTGGCCTGGCGGGTGGCGAGGCGTTCGGCCGGCAGGCGGCCATACAGGGCCACCAGTTCGTCGTCCCAACGCTGGTCCAGGGCGTGCTCCAGCGCCAGCAGCGCCGGCTCGTCCCAGTTCAGCGCCACCGCGCGGCTGGCATAGGCGCCCACCACGTCGGGGGTCGGCCGCAGCGCTTTCGGCGTGGCTTCCCACTGCGCGGCCAACGCATTGACGTCGGCCGCTTCCAGCAGCGCCTGCGCGGCCAGGCGCGCTTCCAGTTCGCTGTTGGATTCGGCCGGCAGCACCTTGCTCTGACGCAGGGCGCCCAGCTGTCCATACGCTTCGTGCGCACGACCGGCGCGGGCCAGTGCCTCGGTGCGCAGCCACAGGCCACGCGGCGGAAGCGGCTGGATCGCGGCCACATCCAGCACGTTGATCGCGTCCACCGGCAGGTCGCGCGCCAGCAGCTGCTCGGCGCGCAGCAGCGCCTGCAGGGTGGCATCGGATTCACCCAGCCGCTGCAGCAGCGCCTCACCTGCGCTGGCGTCAGCACGTGCCTGTGCACTGCGCACGGCATTGGCCAGCGCCACCGCGCTCACTTCCGGATCCTTGGCGGCGCCGTCGAGCAGCTTTTCCGCGCGCTGCCACTGCCCGTGCTCGTAAGCCTGCAGGCCATCGATCAGGCGCACCCGGCCCTGCTTGCGGCGGTAGCGGCCCCACGCACGGAACGGTGCGGCGATCAGGCTCCACAGCAGCCACAGCACCAGGACTGCAATCACCGTCAGCAGCGCCACCTTCGGCAGGTTGCTGTGATAGTCGTAGCCGCCATAGCGCAGAATCACTTCGCCGTAGCGGTTGAGATCGTCGGTGCCGAGCCATTGCGCGGCGACCACACCAATGGCCACGGCCAGCAACAGCACGACCAGGGATTGCAGGGGTTTCATTCGGGTAGCCTCCGGTCGGTCTGGGTGCGCAGCTGTTGCAGGGTGCTGCCTAGGACGGTGTTGCTGGTCTGCAAGGGAAGCTCGCGCAAGGCCTGCAGTTCAGCACGCTGCGCGCGCAGGGCCGGTGAATCCGGCCAGCGCCGCTGTGCCCACTGCTCCACGCGCGACAGCGCGGCGTCACGGCCGGCACGGTCGCCGCGCTCGATCGCCGCCCGGGCCAGGGTCAGTTCCAGTTGCAGCGCATCGTCGGCGTTGCGCCGTTCGGCGGCGGTCAGCGGACCGTTCTGGCGGCTCGGGCTGATATCGACGAAGGGCGCCAGAGCGGCCTGCCACCACGCTCGCGTCTGGTCGCCGGCCGGCGTACTGGCCACCTGGGTCGGCAGCCCCTGCAGGGCGCCGGCCAACGCATCCAGTCGCTGCAGCGCCTGAACGCGGGGTCCGGCACCCAACGCATCGAGGGCATCGCGCTCCTGTACCAGCGCCTGGCGCAGGTTCAGGCCCTCGCTGTCGGGCAGCGCGGCCAGCGCGGTCGCGGCCTGTGCATAAAGACGGCGGGCACCTTCGACATCGTCGGCGTAGTTCAAGCGCTGTGCGGCCTGGGTCAGCAGCAGTTCGGCCTCGTCGCGCTGCACGGCCTGCCGGCCCTGGTTGGCGCTGTCGGCGAGCTTGGCGAGGTTTTCCTCCAGCAGCGCGCTGCGCTGCGACAGGCCCAGCATCTCGTCGCGCAGCACACGGTTGGTTGCGGCCGCGTCCTGCAGGCGTTGGCTGGTTGCGCGCTGGTCGCGACGCAGCGCATCCAGCGTGGCCTCCAGGCCCTGCAACTGCACCGCCATCGTCCGCGACTGTGCTTCCTGCTCATGCTGTTGCTGCTGCCAGAAACGCCAACCGGCATAGCCCCCTGCACCGAGCACGGCCACCACCGCCAGCGGCAGCAGCCAGCGCAGGGAGCGGCGGGGTGGGGAAACGGGGGCGGTGTCGTTCATCAGGCTTCCTTGTCGGCGGCGTCGCCGGAAGGGTTCCGGCAGGCAGCGTCAGGCACAGCATCCCTGTTGCCGACGACAGCGGCAAGCGTGACCCACGTCCCTGTTCAGGTCGCTGCCGGCCCGGTGAGCGTGGTGTGTGCAGCGGCGATCAACTGCGGGGTGGTCGGCCCCGCGCTGCGTACCACCCGCAGGCCCAGCGCCTGCGCCTGCACGCCCAGCCGTTCGCTGGCGACCAGCGCGGTGGCATGGGCCTGCAGCCGCTGCTGCCACTGCGGCGACAGCTGCTCCCACACACGTTGCAGGGCTTCACCGCTGCTGACCGCCATCAGCCAGGGCGCAGAACACTCTCCCAGCCGTGACAGGGCGCGAGGCGACAGGCGCAGTGGTTGGCGCCGATAGACATCGGCACGTTCGATGCTGGCACCCGCCGCCTGCAGCCGGGCGGCAATCAGGCCCCGGCCACCGGGCGCAGTGACCAGCCCGATCCGCAGGCCCTGTACCGCCGCCAGTACAGGCAGGGCCAGCAACCCCTCGCTGTCCATCCGCTGCGGCGCGTGGACCTCGCTGATGCCGTGCGCCTGCAACGCGCGTGTGGTGCCCTCGCCAACCGTCAGCCACGGGCTGTGCTGCGCCGGGCGCAGCGGCAGCAGCGCGGCAGCCGCCGTGACGGCTGCGGGGCTGGTGAACACCACCCGATCGCAGTTCAGCGCGCGTTGCAGCTGGCGCACCACGGCAGGGCCCTGCAAGCGTTGCAGCCGCCACGGCGACAGCGCCACCAGCTGCCCGCCGAGCCCAGCAACGGCGCGGCGCAGCGCCGCATGCTGGCCCTGCGGACGCAGCGAGATCAGCGTCCAGCCCGCGCCGCGGCACGCGCTGCCAGTGGGTATCGTATGGTCATCCATTGCCTGCATTATGCGGGCCCGCCGTTGTCGTGGTTGCTGCTCCGATGTCCGTTGATGCCCTGAGCTCCTCGTTGGCCTCCCTGCAGGAGGTGCTGGACTGCATGCCTGCGGTCCGTGCCATGCAGATCCGCCTGGACGGCTATGCCGATGGCGTGCTGCGCATCACCGCGCCGCTGACGGCGAACGTCAACGACAAGGGCAACGCCTTCGGCGGCAGTCTGGCCTCGGTGCTGACCCTGTCCGGCTGGGCGCTGGTCAGCCTGCGCCTGCGCCTGGCCGGCCACGACGCCGAGGTCTACGTAGCCGACAGCAACCTGCGCTACCTGGCACCGGTCTACGAAGACCTGCACGCGCAGGCCGAGGCGGCCGAAAGCGGTGCCTGGGACACCTTCCTGGCCACCTTCCGCCAGCGTCGCAAGGCCCGCATCAGCATCATCGCCACCCAGCCGGCCGCCGACGGCCGGGCCGCTGCCGAGTTCAGCGGTCGCTTCGTTGCCTTCGCCAAAGGGTAGGATGGCAGGCTGACGCCCTGCGGAAACCCCTGATGCGCCGCCTCATCCAGATCCTGTTGAGTTCCCTGCTGCTGGTCAGCGCCATGGCCGGTGCCGACGAGCTGAGCCGCAAGCAGCGCAAGATGCTGGAAGAGACCCAGATCGCCTACGGAGCGACGATCCGCTGGGGCAGCATGGACGACGCCATCGGCTACCTGGATCCGGTGCTGCGCAAGGAAAAGCCGCCCACCGAGTTCGAGCTCAACCGTTATGCACAGCTGCGGGTGTCCTCCTACCGCGAGCGCAGCAGCGCCTCGCTTCCTGATGGCCAGGTCGAGCGCCGGGTGGAAATCGGCGTCATCAACCAGAACACCCAGGCCGAGCGCACCGTGGTGGTGACCGAGCGCTGGCGCTGGGATGCCGAGGCCAAGCGCTGGTGGCAGGCCGGTGGCCTGCCGGATCTGTGGCAGGGGCAGTGACGGGCCGCGTCCGGCTTGTGCGACAATCGGCGCCCGCTTATCGACCCGTGACCTGAGTGAATTACGAAGAGTTGCTGGCCTTTGCAGGCCGAAACCCGATGCTGTCCGCGGCCCTGGTCGGCCTGACCGTGGCCCTCATCGTCACCGAAATCCGCCGCCTGTTCCGGGGCTTCAAGGGCATCAAGCCCGCCGAACTGACCCAGCTGATGAATGCGGGCGGCACGGTGGTGGTGGACCTGTCCGCCAGCGGTGACTTCGAAAAGGGCCACATCGCCGGCAGCCGCAATGCGCAGGCCAGCGCGTTCGGCCCGGAGCACAAGCTCGTGGCCAGCGCCAAGCAGGCGCCGGTGGTTCTGGTGTGCCGCAACGGCAACGCATCGGAAACCGCCGCCAAGGCGCTGAAGAAGGCCGGTTTCGAAAAGGTCTTCGTGCTCGAGGGCGGCATTCCCGCCTGGCAGCAGGCCGAACTGCCGCTGGTCAAGGGCCGCAACTGATTGCCGCAGGTGGCGGATCCGGCCTTGTATGGGCCTGATGCCGCCCCCATCGCAGTAATTCGACCCTAGTTTTCATTGCATTCACCTGGAGTTACTGGAAATGTCCGAAGAGATCACCAACGGCGCCGCTGCGCCGGTCGATGCCGCTACCGGCCCCGCTTTCACCGTCGAGAAGATCTACGTCAAGGACGTCTCCTTCGAGTCGCCGAACGCACCGACCATCTTCAATGACCAGGTGCAGCCGGAGCTGCAGCTGAATCTGAACCAGCAGGTGCAGCGCCTGGGTGAGAACGCGTTCGAAGTCGTGCTGGCCGTCACCCTGACCTGCCAGGCCGGTGAGCGCACCGCCTACGTGGCCGAAGTGAAGCAGGCCGGCGTGTTCGGCCTGGTCGGCCTGGACCCGCAGTCGATCGACGTGCTGCTCGGCACCCAGTGCCCGAACATCCTGTTCCCGTACGTGCGCCAGCTGGTCAGCGATCTGATCCAGGCCGGCGGCTTCCCGCCGTTCTTCCTGCAGCCGATCAACTTCGAAGGCCTGTACGCAGAAACCCTGCGCCAGCGCCAGGAGCAGGGCGACGCACCGTCGCTGGCTGACTCCGAGCCGGCCGGCAACGCCTGAATCCGTCGCGACGTCACGGATGAGCACTACCGCTGACAAGATCGCCGTGCTGGGCGCCGGTTCCTGGGGAACCGCGCTGGCCAGCCTGCTCGCCCGGCACGGTCATCCGACCGTGCTGTGGGGGCGTGATGCCGCCGTGGTCGAGGCCATCGACCAGCGCCACGAGAATCCGCGCTACCTGCCGGGCATCCCGCTGCCGGACAGCCTGCATGCCACCACCGACCTGGCGTCGGCGGTGCACGGTGCCGCCTGGATCCTGGTGGTGACCCCGTCGCACGCGTTCAACGAGACCGTGCGCGCGCTGGCGCCGCTGCGTCCGGCCGGTGCCGGCGTGGCCTGGGCGACCAAGGGTTTCGAGCCCGGCTCCGGCCGTTTCCTGCATGAAGTCGCGCGCGAGATCCTCGGCGAGGACGTGCCGCTGGCTGTCGTCACCGGCCCGTCGTTCGCCAAGGAAGTCACCCAGGGCCTGCCCACCGCGATCACCGTGCACGGCGACGTGCCGGCGTTCGCGCAGACCGTGGCCGAAGCGATGCATGGCCCGGCGTTCCGTGCCTACACCGGCGACGACATGGTCGGTGCCGAGCTGGGGGGCGCGATGAAGAACGTGCTGGCCGTGGCCACCGGCGTTGCCGATGGCATGCAGCTGGGCCTCAACGCCCGTGCCGGCCTGATCACCCGCGGCCTCAACGAGATGCTGCGGCTGGCCGCGGCAATCGGTGCCAAGCCGGAAACCCTGATGGGTCTGGCGGGCCTGGGCGATCTGGTGCTGACCTGCACCGGCGACCTGTCGCGCAACCGCCGCCTGGGCCTGGCCCTGGGCCGCGGGCAGACGCTGCAGGATGCCGTGCGCGAGATCGGGCAGGTGGTTGAATCGGTGCAGACGGCCGATGAGGTGATGCGTCAGGCACGCCGACACGGCATCGACCTGCCGATCTCCGATGGCGTACGCGCCGTACTGCACGGCGAGCAGACCCCGGCAGAGGGCCTGCGCGCACTGCTGGCGCGCGAACAGAAACCGGAATATCCGGACACGCTGTTCAAGTAACCGAAAACCCCGGCCATGCGCCGGGGTTTTTTCATCAGGGAGTACCCATGCGGGTGCCGGACCGGAGACAGACTTTGGTGGGTGCCAAGCTTGCTTGGCATCACGCGTGCAGCATATCCACGCATGGCGTGGATCCACTGCAACGCCCGATCACCGCGCCCGTGGAGGCCCGTTGCCGTTGTCCATGTCCGAGAAGATCATCCAGGGTCCATCGCCCGCGCGCGTCAGCGTCAGCGTGAACTTTCCGGTATCGCCGACGTTGCCGCCAAACGTGTAGGCACCAATGATGTAGGCCGTGCTCCTGTCCACCGCGTACGCCAGCGCGCGCAGGCGCAGCGGGCTTCCGCCCTGTCCGGCGTAGGCGGCCGCGATCGCGTCGCGCCCGCGCACCGGCGGCTGGTGGCTCTGCAGGATGAATCCGTCTTCGGCGAACAGCGCCGCCAGTGCCTTGCCATCGCCCGCGCTCCACGCCCGCTCGTAGTCGCGCAGCACGCGATCCAGTGCCGCAGGCAGTGCCACGTCGGGCAGGCGTCCAGCGGGCGGCGGTGCGCTGCTGGCGTGCTGCGCGAGGGCAGGACCGGCCAGCAGCACGGTGGCAAGAAGGATCGCGGCATGGAAGGGGGGGCGCATGCGAAGAGTCCCGGGCGGTGGCAGAAGCCTGGCCGCAAGAATAACCACACGGGCCGGCCCCGGATCACGCGGCCGAGGGTGCGCGAAACCTCCCTGTCAGCCCGGACGCAGCAAGGTGCCGGCCTGCACTGACAGTGACAGGCAGGCCATCACCAGTCCTTCCATCACGCGATCGCCCACGTACTGCTCCTCCGGCCCGTTCTGCCGGACACGCTCGGCGGCCAGCAGCAGCTCCAGCGCCACCCGCAGGCCGGCGTGCGCGCAGTCGGCATCGGCCAGCGCCAGCTGACGGCCAGGCAGCGGATGGCGTTCCGGCCAGGGCAGGCCATCGGCGGCTGCGCCGCTGCCGATCCGCTTCAGCGTGGCGATGAAGGTGTTGGGGTCGGACGGGGTCTGTTGGGGGGTCGCATCGGCATCGTTGGCCGGCGCGCTGTCGGAATGCGGAGGGGGAAACTCGGGTGTGGTCATTGATGAGGCTCCGTGCAGGACAGACGGTAGCCGCCACGGATAAAGGTGGCGGGCGGAGACGTGGCTCGAAAACCGGGAGGTTGCTAGGCCGGCAGGCACAAGGCCTCCACGCTCCGCCCGCCATGGCCGGCGGACGCGTTGCCAGCCGGCACCACACGAGGTGACACCGGCTGGCAACCGTAATCAAGCAACTCCACGGGTTTTCGATGCCCGGCCACCTTTTGGGGTGGCACCGCATCTGTACCTGTGTCACTGCGCAACGCCAATGAGCCGAGTTGTATTCAACCCACGATGCTCGACGCTTTCAGCATCCTCGCACACGGTTAAGTAGTCGCAGACGTTGATGGCGCAAGGGCCTCACGCGTTCGGGGAATTTGCGACACGAGTCGTGGTTGAGTGCTTCGGGGTGCCGCGAAACTTGGACGATTGCGACAGCGCGGGCCAGAAGCAGGCATCGGCCCTCTACGACCGCCCGCGGTCACCCGCACCATGCCTCTCGTACCAGCCTTCAGTACGGTTCACGATACGAACGACCGACAACATCACCGGCACCTCGATTAGCACACCGACAACGGTGGCCAGTGCGGCGCCCGAATGCACCCCGAAGAGCCCGACGGCGGTGGCGACCGCCAGCTCGAAGAAGTTGCTCGCGCCGATCAGCGCCGACGGGCCGGCCACGCAATGGGCGACGCCCAGACGACGGTTGAGCAGATAGGCCAGGCCCGAAGTGAAATAGACCTGGATCAGGATGGGCACGGCGATCAGCGCGATGACCAGCGGCTGCTCGACGATCTGCTGACCTTGAAAGCCGAACAGCAGCACCAGTGTCAGTAGAAGGGCCGACAGCGAAACCGGGCCGAGTCGGGTCAGCGCCAGCTGCAGACCGGCCTCGCCGCTGCGCGAAAGCATCCAGCGCCGCAGCAGGGCGGCAACACCGACAGGTGCAACGATGTACAACCCCACTGACAGCAGCAGGGTGTCCCACGGAACAGTGATCGCGGACATGCCGAGCAGCAATGCGACCACCGGCGCATAGGCCACCACCATGATCGCGTCGTTCAGCGCGACCTGGCTCAACGTGAAGTTCGCATCGCCGCGGCACAGGTTGCTCCACACGAACACCATCGCGGTGCAGGGCGCGGCTGCCAGCAGGATCAGGCCGGCGATATAGCTGTCGATCTGGCCGGCCGGCAGCCATTCCGCGAAGAGGTGACGCAGGAATACCCAGCCCAGCAGTGCCATCGAAAAGGGCTTGACCGCCCAGTTGATGAACAACGTTACGCCGATGCCTTTCCAGTGCTGCTGCAACTGGCGCATTGCGCCGTAGTCGACCTTCAGCAGCATCGGGATGATCATCAGCCAGATCAGTGCCGCGACCGGCAGGTTGACCTTGGCCACTTCGGCGGACGCCAGTGCCGCAAAGGCGCCGGGCAGGAGGTGTCCCAGCAGGGTACCGGCCGCGATGCACAGCGCGACCCACAGGGTGAGGTAGCGCTCGAACAGGCGCATGCGCGCGGGCGCCGTCACGGTGTGCTGTCGGTCGGCTGCAACCGGCCGATCTGATCCAGAGCGTTCTGCATTGCCTCGCGGTCGGACCACAACGATCCGGGCAGATCGATCAACGCACGCAGCCGCGATTTCACAATGGCATGCGCGCGTGCAAACGCGGCTGCTTTCTCGGCATCGCTGCCTGCAACTGCGGCCGGATCCGGCTGGCCCCAGTGGCTGCGAATGAAGTCGCCAAACACCACCGGGCAGGCGTCTGCCGCAGCCGAATCGCACACGGTGATCACCAGGTCCATGGGCGCAGCATCCACGAACTCATCCCACGATTTGCTGCGCAGCCCATCGATGGTGATTCCTTCGGCCTGCAGCTGTGCGAGTGCGAATGGGTTGACCTGGCCGGTGGGGTGGCTGCCTGCGCTGAATGCATTGAAACGTTCAGCGCCCCAGGCTCGCAGCGTGGCCTCGGCAAGGACGCTGCGGGCGCTGTTGCCGGTACAGAGGAACAGGACGTTGCGTGTCATGGTGCAGTCGTTGTGATGGCAGGAGGTTGGATCGGGCTTCAGCACTTGCATGCGGGCGCAGTGGGCCCGCACTCCTCGCTCGGCGAACCCGCGCAGCAGTTGTGCGTGAGGTACTCGATCAAGCCGGTCATGGCGGCGAAGTTGGCGCGGTAACAGACATTGCGGCCCTGGCTCTCGTTCTCCACCAGGCCGGCCTGTACCAGCTCCTTCAGGTGGAAGCTGAGTGTGGCCGGTGGCACCTGCAGGGCCGCCGCGATGTCACCGGCCACGCGCCCCGCTGGACCGGCTTCCACCAGCAGGCGGAAGGCCGCCAGGCGGGTGGCGTGGCCCAACGCGGTGAGCGCGACGATTGCATTTGACGTTTCCATATTTCTAGAATAGTCGAATGAACAAGACGATCGCAAGTACCCAGCTGCCGAATCTGAGGGAAGCCTCGCTGCCCCAGCCCGACCCCAGCCTGCTCGCCGCGGGGAATCTGGGACCGCCCCGCATCCTGCTGCTCTACGGTTCGCTGAGGCCGCAGTCGTTCAGCCGCAAGCTGGCCCTGGAAGCCGAGCGGCTCCTGCAGCATCTGGGTTGCGAAACCCGGGTGTTCGATCCGCATGCGCTTCCGATGGTGGACAGCGTGGACAGGAGCCACCCCGAAGTGCAGCGGCTGCGCGCGTGGTCGCAGTGGTCTGAGGGGCAGGTGTGGGTCAGCCCGGAACGGCACGGTACCGTCACCGGCGTGTTCAAGAACCAGATCGACTGGTTGCCGCTGGAGGACGGCAGCGTGCGGCCCACGCAGGGCAGAACGTTGGCCGTGATGCAGGTGAGTGGCGGCTCCCAATCGTTCAACACCGTCAACACCCTGAGGGTGTTGGGGCGCTGGATGCGCATGCTGACCATCCCCAACCAGTCTTCGGTGGCCAAGGCCTGGCAGGAGTTCGATGAGGACGGACGAATGAAGCCCTCGCCATACTACGACCGGGTGG
Source organism: Stenotrophomonas sp. TWI169 (assembly GCF_039674705.1). Lineage (NCBI taxonomy): Bacteria > Pseudomonadati > Pseudomonadota > Gammaproteobacteria > Lysobacterales > Lysobacteraceae > Stenotrophomonas > Stenotrophomonas sp. TWI169. The sequence continues at coordinate 44,254 of NZ_JBDJOB010000019.1, forward strand.
TGGATGTCATGGAGGAACTGGTGAAGTTCACCCTGTTGACGCGGGGCCGGGCGGACTACCTGGTGGATCGCTACAGCGAGCGCAAGGGTGACGCTGCAGCGGCAGCGCTTGCGCAGGCCGCAGGGGCGACGACCGCAGCCGGCACCGGGTGACGGCACTGCGCGACGCCTCCCGGGTGCACCCGCCTCAGCTGGCAGCCCCCATCCGGCTGTGCCCCTCAAGGCGTGCCGCCGACAGATACCGGCAGTAGCGGCCGATGAAGATGCCGGTGAAACCACCGGACAGCAGCAGGTAGGCAGCGCTGAAACCTGAGTTCGCGCTCAGCGCGGGCGACACTGCGAGCGCCGTTTCGAAGCCATACTTCACCAGGAACGTGATCAGCAGCAGCGGCAGCAGGCTGTAATCCGCGCTGCGCCACAGCCGTCCCGTCGCACTGTTCACGGCTACACGCGCCCGGCGCAGCAACAGCCAACCCAGGCCCGTTCCTGCGCCGATGCCGACCAGCCACTCGCCCCAGGCCGACCACGATGCGCCGTAGCGGTGGCTGATGGACCACACCCCCCATGCCGTGAACACCGCCGGCACGATCGCCAGTGTGGGCAGCGAAGTTTCGCCGGGCTTCATGGCGGCGATGCCCCGGGTGATGAGAAACACCATCAGCACCCAGACCCAGATCGGAGTATGCGAAAGGAGTTGCTGGAACAGGTTCATGACACGTCCCCTTGGTGAGTGCCGGCGCAGTGGTGCCGGGCGGTGACGCGTACTATTCGCGCCGGAGCCTTCCCGAACCAGTGACAGGTGTCAGCCGCCTGAAGGGACATGACGGGTAAGGGTGGCGCGGGCATGCAGCAGCAGCGCTGTCGACCAGCGCCAGAGTTCCCTGAACAGCAACTTCATTCATGTACCGGTCAGTTCAATATTCAGGGCTGATTTCGCCAACAAACGGATAATTCACACCTGTCGAGCGCCTCTCCTCTCTCCCCCTCCCGGGAGGCGGTCGACGAAACCAAAATAATTAAAGGTGTGTCCCGATGAACAAGAATTCGCTGCTTGCCCTGGGTCTGCTGGCTGCCCTGCCGTTCGCTGCATCGGCTGCCGATGGCCTGTCGTACAACTACGTTGAAGGCGGCTACGTGAACACCGATGCCAAGGGCGGCGACGCCGATGGCTGGGGCGTGAAGGGCTCGGTGGCCGTCCACCCGAACTTCCACATCTTCGGCGACTACAGCGCGCAGGAAACCGACCGCTTCAAGAATGACGTCGACCAGTGGCGCCTGGGTGTCGGCTACAACTACGGCATCGCACCGAACACCGACCTGGTGGCCCGCGTGGCCTATCAGAAGTACGACGAGAAGCGCGGCCTGGACTTCAATGGCTACTCCACTGAAGTGGGCGTGCGCACCGCGTTCAACCCGTACCTGGAAGGCTACGCGCTGGCCGGCTACGAAGATTTCAGCAAGAAGCACGGCTACAACCCGGACGGCGAGTTCTACGGCCGCGTCGGTGCCACCGCCAAGTTCAACCAGAACTGGGGCCTGAGTGGCGAAGTGAAGCTGGCCAAGGCGGGCGACCGCGAGTGGTTCGTCGGCCCGCGCTTCACCTGGTAAGAAACGCTCTGTCGTTAGTGCGTGTAACTGGCGTGTGACTCTCTCTCTCTCCCGCACGCCATCGAAGCCCGGCCTCGCGCCGGGCTTCACTTTTCTGCGCCCCAAGCGGCTGGCGCGCGACTGAGAACCGCTCCGTCGCAGCGGAAGCCGTTCCGCTATGATCGCCCGCACATCGCTGCACCATGCGCGATGCGCCCGCCTCAAGCCCGCAGGAACTGCCGTGAATTCCCAGCCCGCACCGATCACCGCCCTCAATCACACGCTCGACAACGAGCCGCAGCAGATCACTGCGCCGCTGACCCACTCGGCCGCCTTCCTGGTGCTGAAGGTGAAGGATGATGCGGACTCGATCGCGAAGGTGCGCGACGTGCTGGCCAGCACCGATGACCTGATCAAGAACACGGCCATCCGCGAGATCGAACGGACCTTCACCTGCAATGTGGCGATCGGCCACCGTGTGTGGCAGCCGCTGGTTGGCAGCACGCCGCCGCGCGAACTGCATCCGTTCCGCGAGATCAAGGGCGCCACCCACACCGCGGTGTCGACCCCGGGCGATCTGCTGTACCACATCCGGGCACGCACGATGGACCTGATCGTGGCGTTCGAGCGCAACCTGCTGATGGCGTTCGGCGATGCGGTGGAGACGGTCGATGAGGTGGCCGGCTTCCGCTATTTCGACGGCCGCGACCTGCTCGATTTCGTTGACGGCACGGCCAATCCGGAAGGGTTGTCGCTGCCGGACGCCACGATCGTCGGCGACGAGGATCCCGCGCATGCCGGCGGCAGCTACGTGGTGGTGCAGAAGTACCTGCACAACCTGGACGCATGGCGCGCGCAGAAGACCGAGGTGCAGGAGGCGATCATCGGCCGCACCAAGCACGACAACACCGAGCTGGACGATGCGCCGGCCGACGCGCAGAAGTCGCACAAGACGCTGTGCACCATCGAGGACGCCGACGGCGAGCACGACATCCTGCGTGACAACATGCCCTTCGCCAATCCGGGGCGCGGTGAGTACGGTACGTACTTCATCGGCTACACGCGCCGCCTGTGGGTGATCGAGAAGATGCTCGAGCGCATGTTCATCGGCAACCCTGCGCCGCTGCATGACCGCATCCTGGACTTCTCTACCGCGATGACCGGCGTGACCTTCTTCGCGCCTTCGCGCAAGGTGCTGGCCGACCTGGGCGGGTGATGCCTGCCCGCCATCTGCCTGTCATCCGCGCCGCCGACGATGGAGCGCTGGACGACTGCATGAGGGTACCGCCATGGAATCCATACTTCGCGCCGACCGCCGCCGCTGGTGGCGACCGCTGGCGTCGCTGATCGGCCTTCTGGCGCTGGGCGGCGCCGGGGCCGTCTCGGCCGATGAGGCTCCACCGCACTGGATGGCCTACGCCGCCACGGCAGGCAGTGAACTGCAGCAGCGCCTGCAGCAGGAGCAGGACCCGAAGGTGCAGCGCGTGCTGGCCTGGCTGCAGGCGCATCCACAGGTGCCCACGCCGCTGCCGGTCAGCCTCTGGATCGCAGCCGATGGCCGCATCGCGAAACTGGAATTCGACAGTCTCGGCGATGCGCAGGCGGACGCGGATCTGCGCGCGACGCTGCAGTCGGCGCCGCTGTCGTCGGCGCCACCGGCCGACATGCGCCAGCCGTTGCGGTTGGGGCTGGTGCTGCAGCCGAAGTGAAGTGCACTGCGCGGCACTACCGCGCCGGCAGCAGCTCGCGCTCCCGCGCCGCCGCACTCCAGGCGCGCAGGCCGAATACTGCCAGCCCCAGGAAGAACACATACAGCGCGGCCGTGACGTGCAGCGACTTGAACAGGTACGCGCCCACGTAAACCACGTCCACCCCGATCCACACCCACCAGCACGCCACATGGCGGCGCGCCTGCCACCACTGGCCGACCAGGCTCAGGGCGGTCAGCATCGCGTCCAGCCATGGCAGCGCCGCATCGGTGAAGGTGTGCATGACCGTGCCCAGCGCCACGCCACCGCACAGGCCGATGATCAGGTCACGCAGCAGTTTTCCGCGTGCCAGCGGCACGATGCGGATGCTGCCCTCATCGGCGGCGTGCTGGCGCCAGTTGATCCAGCCATAGACCAGGAAGCCGGCGAAGGCGACCTGCAGCAGCGTGTCGGAGTACAGCCTGGCCTCGGCGAACACCAGGCCGTACAGCGCCACCGACAGCAGGCCGACCGGCCACGCTGCCAGCCGCCGGCGCGCCATCAGCCATACGCCCAGCACGCTGCACAGCGCGGCGGTCCACTCGAGCACGGCGCCGCTCACAGCGCGAACGTCACCGACAGGCGTGCCTGTCGCGGTGCGCCGGGGAACAGGTAGTAGTCACCGCCGCTGCTGCCGGTGTCGCGCCAGTAGAAGCGGTTGAACACGTTGTCCACCGACAGGTTCCAGGTCACGGCGCGCTCATGCACGCGGTGGCGGAAGCGCAGGCCGGCATCGAACACCGAATAGTCCGGCGCACGTACGCCGCCGTCGGCACGGGCCACATTGGCGGCGGCATAGCGCCAGCCACCGGTGACATCCAGGCCCTGCACGAACGGCAGTGCGTAGGCCAGATGCACACTGGCACGCACCTTCGGCACGTTCACCAGCTGATGGCCTTCCTGGCCCGGCGTGCCGGTATCGCGTGCACGCGCCTGCAGCACGCTGGCGCTGGCGACGATCTGCAGCGCATCGGTCAGCTGGCCGTTGGCGGTCAGCTCCAGGCCGGTATGGGTCTGCGTGCCGCGCTCGACGAAGGTGTAACCGGCATCGCTGTCATCCGGCATGGCGTACTGGTAGGGCTGCGAGATGCGGAACAGCGCGGCGCCCAGGGTGAGCGAGGCAGCTGGCACGTACTTGACGCCGGCTTCCAGCTGCCGTGACTGCACCGCCGGCAGGAAGGCATCGGCGTTGGAGGTCCAGAACGGTGCCTCCTGGCCCAGCGCAATGCCGCGCACATAACTGGCGTACGCATTGAGCTGGTCGGTGGCCTTCCATACCAGCGCGGTCTGCGGCAGGAAGCGCGACAGCCGGCTGTGCCGCTGCGGCTTGCCGCGCTTGTCGTAGGCGCGCTCGTTCAGGCGGACGAAGCGGCCACCAGCCAGCCACTGCCAGTCATCGCCGAACTGCATGCGGTCCAGCGCGAACACGGCGGTCTGGCGGCTGTCCAGACGCCGCGCGGAGGGGCCGGGCATCAGCGGCGAGGGCTCGTACACCGGCACCTGCGTGTTGTGGATGTTGCTGCTGCCCACGTACTCGTTGACGCTCGGTCGCCTGTCCACCGTGCGGCGGAACGTGTCGGCGCCGACCGTCAGCTGGTGGCCGACGCTGCCAGTGTCGAAGCGGCCACGCAGCTCGGCGCGCGCCTGCTGGTTGCGGCGGGTATCGTCCGGACTGCGGTAGTCGTAGATGTCGTAGTCGCCGTTGGGGGCGAAGTAGTTGCCGGGCACGCTGCCATCAGCGCACGCGTCGGCGTAGTAGCAGCCATAGGCGAAGGCGACGTTGTCGTCGATCACCGAGCGGCTGTGGCCCACCGACAGCCGCGACTGCCAGCGCTCGTTGAAGTCGTAGGTGTGTACGGCGGTGATGTTGGTGCTGGCGATTTCCACCGGGCGCTGCCACGGCTGATAGCCCAGCAGGTGCTCGCGGTCGACGCCACGAGGCAGCTCATGTGCGCCCAGCAGCTGGTAACCGGACACCGAGCGCTGCGAACTGGTCTGGTAGTTGGCGTCCACTTCCAGCTTGCCGCGCTCGCCGATCAGCCAGTCCGCTGCAAGCGAATAGAAGTTGCGGCGGCCGTCGGCGTGCTCGACGTAGGACTCGCTGCCCTCCCAGGCGGCATTGAGGCGGATGCCGAAACGCGGCGTGATCCAGTGGCCGACATCGACGGCGGCATAGCGCGAGCCTTCCGAATCGGTGCCAATGGTAGCCGTGCGCACTTCGGCCGGGCGCTTGCCGATGTAGTTGATGATGCCGCCGGGTGCCATCACCCCCGCGGCGAGGCCGGCCTCACCCTTCAGGATCTCCACCGCCTGCACGTTCTCCAGCGCCAACCGCTGCTCGCCGGCGATGGCCAGGCCATTGAAGCGGTAGCCGGTGGCGGCATCGAGCGCGAAGCCGCGGATGGCGACGTTCTGGTAGTAGCCCACCGGCGCGTAGGCATCACCGAGCGAGGCGTCATTGCTTGCCAGTTCGGACAACGAGCGCACCTGTCGACGGTCGAGGTAGTCGCGTTCGAGCACGTTCACCGAGGCCGGGGTGTCCTTCCAGGATCCGGCGCCGAATGCACTGACCCGCGCGCTGTCGGCCGCCGGCCTGCCGGCCTGCACGCGGACCGCTGCCAGCTCGGTGGGCGAACGTTCGCCGCTGTCGGCTGTCACGTCGGGGGAGGCTCCAGCCTCGCTGGCATGCAGCGGCAGCGCGGCACAGAGGGCGAGAGCGAGCAGGGTGGGACGCAGGCAGCGGTTCATTCGATTCGTCTTCGGACAACAGGGGAGACGAAGCGACGGCGCGCAGGTGCACCGGCCCGGAACGGGGGTGTGGCTGCGGCTCAAAGCTCCCTACGCCGGTGCAAACCGGATCAGGTTCCAAGGGACTCTCTCAGCCTGCAGATCCAGGCACCCCCGCTTCAGGCCGCTATTTCACTACAGATGGCAGGGATTTGCGAGCCGATGCCCTTCAGGCGGCGGCATGCAGCGCCTGCAGCAGGGCCTGGCCGGGTGCGCTGGCGAACCACGCGGCATGGCCCAGCATGAAGGGATACCAGGCGACATCGGCGTTCGCCGTCGAGCCGGTGATGCCTTCGAAGTACTCCACTTCGGACAGTGCGAAGTCGAAGTGGACCATCGGCAGCAGGTCCGCCAGCAGATGCAGGCGGGTGGCCGACAACGGCAGTACTTCGCGGTAGCCGTCGAGCAGCGCCAGCGCGATGTCGATGCGCACCGCCTCATGGCCCCGCTCCAGCTCCAGCCAGGCCACGGCGTTGCGCTCGATCGCGGTGGCCAGGTCGAACAGCGCGCTGGTGGGTGAGGCGAGGCCGAAATCCAGCACGGTGCTGACGTCGTCGCCGCGCCACAGCAGGTTGGACACATGCCAGTCGTTGTGCGCCCACAGCGGCGGCTCGGCGGACAGGCGCTCGGCCAGGCCGGCATGCCAGGGCAGGACGTCGCGGCGCAGCTGCGCCTGCCACGGAATCCGCGCCAGGTAGCGCGCCAGTCCCGGGCGGTCGGGAAGACCCGCTTCCAGCGCGCCGATGGGGTCGGTGGCGCGGATCAGCTCGTCGCGTGCCACCAGGACATGCGTGCTGCGCTGCGGGGCGTGGTAGCTGGCGGCGGCCTGATGCAGCCGGGCCAGCATGCGTCCGGCAGAACGCGCCCGTGCGATGTCCGTCAGCAGCGTCCAGGAGGCGGCGTCGCGGTACAGATCGTCACCCACCCCCGGTGAATGCAGTTCATAGGTCCAAGGCCCATGCTCGATGGCGCTGTCGCCTCCGGCGGTGGGCAGAACCTTCACCACCGGCACGCCGGCAGCGTCCAGATGGGCGATGAAGCGGTGTTCCTCCTGCAGGCAGGCGGCACTGCGCACGCTGCGGTGGTGGCGCTTGATGAACACCCGGCCGCGGGCACCTTCAGCCAGCGCGGCGGCCGACAACGGCCGGGGGCTGTGCCAACGCAGGGCGCTGTCCGCGTCCAGCACCCGATAACGGCGGGCCAGCCAGGCAACCTCGGCTGCATCGATCGCGGGCCAGTCGGCAGCGACCTCATCGTTGTTGAGGCCCTGCACGCGGTGGGCGGTGGAGGTCATGCGGGGGCCGGGGGCAAAGGAGTCATCCAGGGCTGCGCATTCAACGCCATGGACGGTCCGGACGCAAACGGGCGGGTCATCGACCCGCCCGTTGCCGGTGATGCCGGGCAGTGCCGGCGAGGGTTACCAGCCGCGGTGGCGACCGCGGTCGTGGTAGTAGCGGCGGTCGCTGTCGCGCCAGCGGCGGTCATGACCGCGGTCCCGATAGCCATAGCCCCGGTCGTAGCCGCGCTGGTAGCCGCGGTCGTAGCGGCGGTCATAACGACGGTCGTGGCGGTCCGGGGTGGTCAGGTTGCCGATCGCGCCGCCGGCCACGGCACCGCCGACGGTGGCGGCCGGATCGCCATTGGAGATCAGGTGGCCGGCGACGCCGCCCACCACCGCACCGACGACGGTGCGCTTGTCCTTCCTCGACATGGCGCTGGCGTCGCTGACCACGGCGACACCGGCCAGCAGGGCCAGGGCCATCGCCACGCCACGGAAGCTGAGAGCGGAAGTACTGAGCATGTTCGGTTCTCCTGTAGGGGCATGCCACGGTGGGCAGGGAGGGCGCGGGCGCCCTGGCTGCCGTAGTGACCACGCTGGCGCCCGGAGATTGCCGGAACATTGCGTGGGCCACTGGGCGGCGTGCGTATTCATCTAGCGTCAGGCGGCATGAAGCCTGCCTGAAAGTTCAACGGCTGGATGGACAGGATTCAGATTTTGCCGTCACGCAGATAGTCGAACAGCTCCGCATCGCCTTTCAGGCCCAGCTTCAGCATCGCATCGCCCTTCTGCCGGCTGATGGTGCTGACGCTCTTGTGCAGCTGCACCGAGATCTCCTTCACCGTCATGCCGGTGCCGAGCAACCTCAGCACCTCCAGTTCGCGCGGCGACAGCGGTTTGCCGTCGCCTTCGCGCATGCGCCAGCTGCCGGCGGCCTCGACCCGCTCGCGCAGGCTGCGGCTGATATACAGCTGGCCGCGGTTCACCGCCTGGATCGCCTGCGGCAGCTCGTCCATCGACGAACTCTTGTCGACCAGGCCGAGCACGCCGCTGTCGAGCACCATGCGCAGGATCGCCAGGTTGCTGGAAACGCTGAGCATCAGCACCTTGAGGTCGGGATGGCGGCGCCGGATCATGCCGATCATGGCGAAGCCATCGGCCTGGGGACTGCCGGGCATCGAATAGTCGGTGACCAGCAGGTCGCATGGCTGGCTGGTCAGCAGCGCCATCAGCGCCTGGGCACTGTCGGCTTCACCGACGACCTGGCCAACGCCGCTGGACTCGATGACGGCGCGGGTTCCGATACGGACCACGGGGTGGTCGTCTGCGATGATGATGCGCAAGCTCATGCTCTAGTATGACCACCGGGCACGCCGGGCCGCGACCATCGCGGCTCCTGGCAGGATTCTAGGAGATCAACGCCGATGCGTAGCTGGGCTGTTCGCGGGCGGGTCCTGCTGCTGGCCATGTTGGGTCCTGCCGTCGCTTGGGCGCAACTCGCGCCCGGCCCATTGCCGTTGAGTCCCCTGCAACGCGAATACCTGACCGCGCACCCTCGCATCGTCGTCGGGCAGTATGACAGCGGTTGGCCCCCTTTCGAGTCGATCCACGAAGGCCAGCAGGTCGGCCTGGGACCGGACTACTTGTCGCTTTTGGCTCGTCGTTTGGGCGTGAAAGTCGAGGCACGCCGCTATCCGGACTGGCCATCCGTGCTGGACGCGGCATGCCGGGGCGAGATCGATGTGGTCATGAACATCGGCCTCAGTGCCGACCGAACCCGTTGCATGGTCTACACCTCGGCCTATGCCGAGGCGCCGCTGGCGGTGGTCGGACGGCCCGGAGACCTGCGTGCTTCGGAGATGCCGGATCTGGACGGACTGCGGGTGGTGATCGAGCAGGATTTCCTGACCGCACCGCAGGTGCGCGCCCGTTTCCCACGGGCACGACAACTTGTCGCAAATGGCACTTTGGCGGCGTTGCAGATGGTCAGAGACGACAAGGCCGACGTCTATATCGGCAATGCCTATGTCGTCACCGAGCTGATCGCGGCCCATCAGCTGAAGGGCGTGGTGTTGCTGCGGCCCAGCGATCTGCCGCCGGAGCGGGCGCACTTCGGCGTCCCCAACGGCAAGCAACCGCTGGCCGAGGCACTGGATCTTGCGCTGGCTGCCACCAGCCAGGCGCAGCGGGACGCGCTGGCCCAGCGCTGGCTGCGGCCTCCGGAATGGTCCGCGTCGGCGCAGCTGGCCCTGAGCCAGGCCGAAAAGCGCGTGCTGCAGCAGCCGTTGAAGATCACCTTTGCGCCCAATGCCGCGCCGCTTTCGTTCACCGACGACGACGGCCAGCCCAGCGGCCTGACCAGCGAGTACCTGCGGCGGCTGATCCAGGTCGGCGCCAACCTGAAGGTGGAAACCAGCCACGACTGGTTCGAGGTGCGCGAGAAGGCGCTGCAGGGTGAGGTGCAGGCGGTGATGGGCATTCCCACCGATTCGCGCTACCTGGGGCCGGACTGGGTGTTCAGCCAGCCCTTCATCAGCGTGCCGAGCGTGATCGTCGGCACGCGCGACAGCCCGGCGATCCTGGGGCTGGCCGATCTGCAGGGCAAGCGCGTGCTGCTGTCCGACCCGGAACGCCTGCGCGGCTACGTGCTGCAGCAGGCGCCACGGGCAAAGATCATTCCCGCGCGCAGTGGCGAGCAGGCGCTGCAGCGATTGGCCGATGGCGAGGCCGATGCCTACGTGGGGAACCTGGTCCTGGTCGATCACCTGTTGCGCAACCGCTTCCCGGGCCGTCTGCAGATCCTTGCGCCGGCCGGATTCGGCGACCAGCTGGCGCTGGCTGTCGACCGTCGCCATGCCGCCCTGGCGACCACCTTCGACCGCCTGCTGCTGCAGATGTCACCGCGGGAGCATGAGGCGCTGCGGGGCGACTGGCTGGCCGTGGAGTATCGCAGTGGCGTGGACTGGGACGCCGTGCTGCATTGGGGGCTTCCGCTGCTGCTGGTGCTGCTGACCGGGGCGGTGGTGCATGGCGTCGGTCACTGGCGGCTGCGCCGGGAGGTGGCCGGGCGCCGCCATCTGGAGCAGCGCCTGGCCGAGGTCACCGACAATCTGCCTGCGGTGGTCTACCAGGCACGTCGAGACGCGGACGGCAGCCTGGCCTTCCCCTTCATCGCCGGCGACCTGCAGGCACTGTTCGGCATTCCGCGGCAGCGTGCCGAGCAGGATGCGCAGGCGCTGCTGGCGCGGATCGAGGACACCGACCGCCAGGCCGTGCTGCAGGCGATCGACCAGGCGGCCCGCCAGTTCGCGCCGCTGGCCTTCGAGTTCCGCCTGCTGCCGGGTGATGACGGCACGCCCGCGCGCTGGGTACGCAGCCAGGCTCACCCTTACGCCACCGAGGCCGGCGCCGTCACCTGGAGCGGCTACTGGGTGGACGTGACCCAGGCACGCGTACAGGCCGATGCGCTGGCGGCGGCCAAGATCGAGGCGGAACAGGCGGCCGAGGCCAAATCACGCTTCCTGGCCACGATGAGTCATGAGATCCGCACGCCGATGAGCGGTGTACTGGGCATGCTGGAAGTGCTGGCGCACTCGCCGCTGGATGCAGAACAGCAGCGCATCCTTGCCGTGATCGAGGATTCTGCGCAGATGCTGCGGCAGATCCTCGATGACATCCTCGACTACTCGCGCATCGAAGCCGGTGCGCTGCGCCTGGAACCGGTGCCATTGTCACTGCGGACCCTGCTGGAAGGCGTGTGCCGGCTGATGTCGGCGCAGGCCAGCGCGCGTGGCCTGGCCCTGCACGTGCAGATCGATCCGCAGCTGGCTGCGGCGCATGAAGTGGATGGCGTGCGCCTGCGGCAGATCGTCTTCAACCTGCTCAGCAATGCCATCAAGTTCACCGCGCAGGGCGATGTGTGGCTGCGGCTGGAGGTGCTCGGGCCGACTACCGCCGATGGCAGTCAGCCGTTGTGCCTGAGCGTCATCGATACCGGCATGGGCATCGCGCCGGAACAGCTGCAGCACCTCTTCGCGCCGTTCACCCAGGCCGGTGCATACATCCAGCGCGACCATGGCGGAACCGGCCTGGGCCTGAGCATCTGCCAGCGGCTGGTGCAGATGATGGACGGCACGTTGACCCTGCAGAGCACGCTCGGCGAGGGCACCCGCGCGGAGGTCCGTCTGTCGCTGGTGGAAGCCGGCATCGAGGACGTCGCCGTGCTGGCGAGCGAGCACGAGCAGGCGGCGCTGCTGCCGACCGCGCTGCGCCAGAGCCGCGTGCTGGTGATCGAGGATCATCCGACCAACCAGGCGATGATGGCCTGGCGGCTGCAGCAGCTGGGCCTTCCGCACGTGCTGGTGAGTGATGGCCAGCAGGCGCTGGACCGGTTGGCGTCGGAACGCTTCGACCTGGTGATCACCGATTGCCGCATGCCGGTTCTCGATGGCTTTGCGTTCACCCGCCTGCTGCGCGAGCGCGAAGGCCGCCAGGGCCAGGCGCGCATGCCGGTACTGGCATTGACGGCCAGCGTGCTGGACGACGACGCGCGACGTTGCCGCGAGGCCGGCATGGATGAGGTGCTGGCCAAGCCTTTGTCGCTGGCTACGCTGCGCGCGGCGTTGATGCGATGGCTGCCGCAGGCGTCCGTGGCACCGGAGGCGACCGCCGAGTCGCCCGCAGCGGTGGAGGGCGACGCATCGCTGGACCTGGCGGGCCTGCAGCGGCGCTTCGGTTCGCATGCGGTCGCCGTGCAGCTGGCCGCCACCCTGCTGCAGGCCAGCGAGGTGGATATCGCGGCCGTGCAGCGTGCGGTGCAGGCCGGCGACCGCGAGGCCGCCGCCCTGCACCTGCATCGCCAGGCCGGGGGGCTCGGGGCGGTGGGTGCGCATGCGCTGGCAACGCAGGCCAATGCCCTGGTCGAACGCCTGGAAGACGCCGGAGAAGGGGACAGCGCGCCGTTGTTCGCCGAAGTCCAGGCGTTCCTGTCACGCCTGCGGCAGCAGCTGCAGGGGCTGTCTCACTGAGCAGACTGCTGCTGCAGGTAAGCGATCACCAGCGCACGTCGTTCGGCGCTGGGAAACGCGTTGTACATGCGCGTGCCGGGCACCTGCTGCGTTGGTGACTGCAGGAAGGCATCCAGGGTCTGCGCGGTCCAGACGATGTCGGCCCGGCGCATGCCCTGCGAATAGCCATAGTCGGGCAGGCTGCCAGCGCGGCGTCCGATCACACCGTGCAGGTTGGGGCCGAACCGGTGGATGCCACCGGCCTGCACCGTGTGGCAGCCCGCACACAGTTCGAATGCGCGCTGCATCGCCTGTTGTCGCGCCTGCTCAGGTGTGGCCGGTGGCGTGGCCGTGCGCTGGCAGCCGCTGCACGCCAGCAGCAGGACGAGGGCAGGGAGCAGACGGAAGGCACGCATGGGCGGAGAGGATAGCCGTGGCCGCCGCGGGCCGGGCTGCGACACGCGGTCGCAGCCCCCTGCGGTCACATGCCCGAGTAGTTCGGGCCGCCGCCGCCCTGCGGGGTCACCCAGACGATGTTCTGGGTGGGATCCTTGATGTCGCAGGTCTTGCAGTGCACGCAGTTCTGCGCGTTGATCTGCAGGCGTGCGTTGTCGGCTTCGCCAACGAACTCGTACACGCCGGCCGGGCAGTAGCGCGCTTCCGGGCCGGCGTACTCGGCCAGGTTCACCTTCACCGGAATGCTCGGATCTTTAAGGGTCAGGTGGCTGGGCTGGTTCTCGTCGTGGTTGGTGCTGCTCAGGAACACCGAACTGAGACGGTCGAAGGTCAGCACCCCGTCCGGCTTCGGGTAGCTGATGCGGGTGTGCTGGGCCGCCGGCTCCAGGCAGGCGTGGTCCGGCTGCGTACGGTGCAGCGTCCACGGCGGGTTGCGCACGCCCAGCTTGGGCAGCAGCCACTGCTCCACACCGGTCATCAGCGTGGCCACGGTCTGGCCCTTCTTGAACCACTGCTTGAAGTTCTTGGCCTGCTGCAGTTCGGTGAACAGCCAGCTGGCTTCGAAGGCCTGCGGATAGGCGCTCAGTTCATCGTGCTGGCGGTTGGCGGCCAGCGCGTCGAACGCGGCGTCGGCGCACAGCATGCCGGTCTTGATCGCGGCATGGCTGCCCTTGATGCGGCTGGCGTTGAGATAACCGGCCTCGCAACCGACCAGCGCGCCACCGGGGAACACCGTCTTCGGCAGCGACAGCAGGCCGCCGGCGGTGATCGCACGCGCGCCGTAGCCGATGCGGGTACCGCCTTCCAGATGCTTGCGGATATCCGGATGGGTCTTGAAGCGCTGGAATTCCTCGAACGGGCTCAGCCAGGGGTTCTTGTAGTCCAGGCCGACCACGTAGCCGATGGCGACCTTGCCGCCGTCGGCGTGGTAGAGGAACGCGCCGCCGTAGGTGTCGCTGTCCAGCGGCCAGCCGGCGGCGTGCACCACCATGCCCGGCTCATGCCTGGCCGGGTCGATCTGCCACAGTTCCTTGATGCCGATGCCGTAGGCCTGCGGGTCCTTGCCTTCGTCCAGCTTGTAGCGGGCGATCAGCTGGCGGCCGAGGTGGCCGCGCGCGCCTTCGGCGAAGACCGTGTACTTCGCATGCAGCGCCATGCCGCGCTCGAAGGCCGGGCCGATGCTGCCGTCCTTCTCGATGCCCATGTCGCCGGTGGCCACGCCGATCACTTCGCCGGTGTCGCCGTACAGCACCTCGGCGGCGGCGAAGCCGGGGAAGATCGCCACTTCCAGCGCCTCGGCCTGCTGCGCCAGCCAGCGGGTCACTTCGCCCAGGCTGATGATGTAGTTGCCTTCGTTGTGGAAGCACTCCGGCAGCAGCGCATTGGGCGTGCTGCGCGACCCGGTCTCGCTGAGGAACAGGAACTCGTCGCGGGTGACCTTCTGCTTCAGCGGTGCGCCGCGTTCGGCCCAGTCCGGGAACAGTTCGGTCAGAGCGCGCGGGTCCATCACCGCACCGGACAGAACATGTGCACCGGGCTCGGAGCCCTTCTCCAGCACGCACACCGACAGTTCGCGGCCGGCTTCGATCGCACGCTGGCGCAGGCGGATCGCGGTGGCCAGCCCGGCTGGGCCGGCACCGACGATCACCACGTCGAACTCCATTACTTCACGCGGGGGCAGGGCGTTGGCTTCAGCGCTCATCGATTGCATGACTCGTGGGTAGTGCCGGTAGCAGGGCCACCGGCGGTTGCCTGGAAATCGCGCGTGCAGCCACGGCGAAACGGTTGTTTGAATGTGTCAGGGTACCGGGACGGGCGTGATCGAGCTAGATCGCCGATGTTCACGTCGTGATTGCTGCACTGCAGCGCACGCCCGCAGCCGGGTGGGTGCCGACCCTGGTCGGCACGCGCTTCCCGGATGACCGACAATGGCCCGGTCCCGACTGCGTGTGAGTGCCATGGCCCTGGATCCGTACGACCTGTTCGATGTCCGTTCCCTGCTCAGCGAGGAAGAGCGCGCCGTACAGGACAGCGTGGCCCGTTTCACCAACGAGCGCGTGCTGCCGATCATCGGCGATGCCTTCGACCAGGCGCGCTTCCCGGCCGAACTGGTACCGGAGATCGCGTCTCTGGGCCTGCTCGGCGCGACACTGCCGGCCGAATACGGTGGCGGTGGCCTCGGCGCGGTCAGCTATGGCCTGATCTGCCAGGAGCTGGAGCGCGGCGATTCGGGCCTGCGCAGCTTCGTTTCGGTGCAGAGCTCGCTGTGCATGTATCCCATCTACGCGTACGGCAGCGAGGAACAGCGCCAGCAGTGGTTGCCGGCGATGGCACGCGGCGAACTGATCGGCTGCTTCGGCCTGACCGAGGCGCACGGTGGGTCCGACCCGGCCAGCATGAAGACCCGCGCGGTGCGCGACGGCAGCGACTGGCGCATCAGCGGCAGCAAGATGTGGATCACCAGCGGCCCGGTGGCCGACCTGGCCATCGTCTGGGCACAGACCGAGGACGGCATCCAGGGCTTCGTGCTGGAGAAGGGCATGGCCGGCTTCAGCACGCAGGAGATCAAGCACAAGATGAGCCTGCGTGCCTCGTTGACCGGCGCGCTGTTCTTCGACGATGTGCGCGTGCCCGACAGCCACCGCCTGCCCAACGTGAAGGGCCTGAAGGGGCCGCTCGGGTGCCTGACCCAGGCGCGTTACGGGATCAGCTGGGGCCCGATCGGCGCGGCCATCGCCTGCCTGGATGAAGCGCTGGGCTACGCCAAGGAGCGCGTGCTGTTCGGCCGCCCGCTGGCCGCCACCCAGAGCGCGCAGATCAAGCTGGCGGAAATGGCCCGCCGCATCACCACCGCCCAGCTGCTGGCCCTGCAACTGGGCCGGCTGAAGGAAGCCGGCCAGCTGCAGCCGCAGCAGGTCAGCCTGGCCAAGTGGAACAACTGCCGCATGGCCATCGACATCGCCCGCGAGTGTCGCGATCTGCTCGGTGGGGCTGGCATCACCACCGAACACGTGGCGATCCGGCACGCGCTGAACCTCGAATCGGTGATCACCTATGAAGGCACCGAGACCGTGCACCAGCTGGTGATTGGCCGCGAACTGACCGGCATCAACGCGTTCTGACAGCGGGTTCCGGTGGGTGCCAACCTTGGTCGGCACATTTCTTCGGCGCGCATCCGGGCATCGGTGCGGACCAAGGTCCGCACCCACCATAAGCAGGTCACACGTACGTGTAGAGCCGAGCCCATGCTCGGCTGCTTCCTCTCACGCGCCGCCGGCAAACCCGTGCTGCCGCCAGGCTTCATACATCACCACGGCAACGGTGTTGGAAAGATTGAGGCTGCGGTTGTCCGGCCGCATCGGCAGGCGCAGGCGCCGGCCATCCGGCAGTGCATCGAGCACGTCCTGCGGCAGGCCACGGCTTTCCGGGCCGAACAGGAAGGCATCGCCCTCTTCAAAGGCCACGCTGTCGTAGCGCACGCTGGCGCGGGTACTGAGTGCGAACAACCGATTCGGTGCGATCCGCGCCAGCGCGGTGTCCAGGTCGGGGTGCACCTGCAGGCGCGAGTACTCGTGGTAGTCCAGGCCGGCGCGCTTGAGCTGCTTGTCTTCCAGTGCGAAGCCGAGTGGCTCGACCAGGTGCAGCTGCGCGCCGGTGTTGGCGCAGAGCCGGATCACATTGCCCGTGTTGGGCGGGATTTCCGGTTGGAACAGGATCACGTGGAACTGGGGTGCGGCATTCATCGGCGCAGTGTACCTGCGACGGCTGCCAGTACGGCGCACGCCCTGCCAGGGCAGGGCGGGCACCGCTTACGGGCGCAGCAGGACCTGGGCGGTTTCGGTGGCCAGGGCCTGCAGGTCGGCCGCGCTCGGACGCACCTGCAGGGTCGGCAGGTTGACGATCACCTGGTTGGCAACGCTGGTGGCGGCGGCGGCCAGGGTGGCTGCGTAGCGCTGTGCTTCCAGTTCGGCGGCCAGGGCGACGCGCTGTTCCAGGCTCGGGCGCACTTCCACCGCGGCCAGGGTGGTGATCGGCAGGGCGGCGGCGACCGGGGCGGCGGTGAAGCCGTCGCGTTCGGCCAGCTGGTCGGCGCTGGGGCGCACTTCCACGGTGGCCAGGGTCGGAATGCCGCTGGCCTGTTCCCAGGCCTGCTGGGCCAGTTGGTCGGCGGCCGGGCGAACCTGCACGGTGGCCAGGGTCTTGATGGATTCGGAGGCCTGCACCGACGAAACAACCGCGGTGCCGGCGATCAGGGCGATGGCGATGGCAATGGTCTTGGCGTTCATGACGGGGCCTGTTTAGTGTTGTTGATCGGTGGTGTGGTAGTAAGGTAGAACACCAATTCGGGGGATGCAAGGGAAATTTTCGATTTCTTGCGTTTGTTCAGTCTTCAGTCAGCTTTTGTCTGAAGCCCTTCTTGGCGCAGGAAGTACCAAGCAAACCCCGTGCCAACTTTTAATCATTGATTTGAAAGGGTTTTCTCCCGTCGGAAAGTGTCCGCGGGGCGGACACCTGTCCATCCGAGGGGGCGCGGACACTGTCCGGACGCGGGGGCGGGGGAGACGTGACTGCTGTCGGGGGCCGCCGACAAGGCCCTGAACGGCTACGGGGGCAAACACCCCCAGTGACTGCTGGCGGATTCCGGGCACCGGATGGGCACGCTAGGATCGGGCTTCACCAACGTGACCAAGGATCCGGAAATGTCTCTCGCCCTGCGCCCGCGTGCTGCACTGCTCGCTGTTGCCCTCAGCACTGCCCTGGGCACGCTCGCGCCCACTCCTGCACTGGCGGCCAAGACGTTCACGCCGGCCAAGGTCGATATTCCGTTCGAGCAGTTCACCCTGCCCAACGGGCTGCGCGTGATCGTGCATACCGATCGCAAGGCGCCGATCGTGGCGGTCAACGTCTGGTATCACGTCGGCAGCAAGGACGAGCCTGCGGGCCGCACCGGTTTCGCCCACCTGTTCGAACACCTGATGTTCCAGAGCAGCGAAAACCACGACGGCGAGTATTTCGAACCGTTCAAGCAGGTGGGTGCCACCGGCCAGAACGGCACCACCAATACCGATCGCACCAATTACTTCGAGAACGTGCCGACCACCGCGCTGGACATGGCGTTGTGGATGGAGTCGGACCGCATGGGCCATCTGCTCGGTGCGATCGACCAGGCCGCGCTGGACGAGCAGCGCGGCGTGGTGCAGAACGAGAAGCGCCAGGGCGAGAACCAGCCCTACGGCCAGGCCTGGGAGAAGCTCAACCGTGCGATGTACCCGGCCGGCCACCCGTATCACCACAGCGTGATCGGCTCGATGAACGACCTCAACGCGGCCTCGCTGGATGACGTCAAGACCTGGTTCCGCACCTGGTATGGCCCGAACAACGCGGTGCTGGTGCTGGCGGGCGATATCGACGTGGCCACCGCCAAGGAGAAGGTGGCCCGTTACTTCGGCAGCATCCCGGCCGGTCCGAGCATGGCGCAGCCGAAGGTCGACGTGGCCAAGCGCCCGGCCGACACCCGCGAGACGATGACCGACAAGGTGCCGCAGTCGCGCATCTACCGCGCCTGGAACGTGCCGCAGGTCGGCACCACCGACGTCGACCAGCTGCAGCTGCTGGCCTATGTGCTCGGCGGCGCCAAGTCCTCGCGCCTGAGCCAGCGACTGCAGCACCAGGACAAGCTGGTGGACAACATCAGCGCCGGCGCCTACGCCTCGCAGCTGGGTTCCAACTTCATCGTCATGGCCACGGTGAAGCAGGGCCAGGATCCGGCCAAGGTCGAGAAGATCATCGACGAAGAACTGGACCGGTTGATCAAGGAGGGCCCCACGGCCGACGAGCTGGCGCGTGCCAAGACCGGCTCGCGCGCAGCGTTCATCCGCGGCATCGAGCGCATCGGTGGTTTCGGTGGCAAGGCCGACGCACTGGCCGAATGCGCGGTCTACACCGGCGACCCGGGCTGCTTCCGCACGTCGCTGGCCAACATCGACAAGGCGACCGCGGCCGACCTGAAGCGCCTGGGCGCGCAGTGGCTGGACGTCGGCAGCCACACGCTGGTGGTCGAACCGGGCGAGCGCGTGGCGCTGAAGGAAGATCCCTCACAGGCGCCGAAGCCGTTCAACGTGCCGGCGGTGGACCCGAAGTACAGCACTCTGCCGGAGCAGGTGGACCGCAAGGCCGGCGTGCCGCAGACCCGTGAATTCCCGCAGCTGAAGTTCCCCGCCCTGCAGCGCGCCACGCTGAAGAACGGCACCCAGGTGGTGCTGGCCGAGCGCCACGAGATTCCGGTGGTGCAGTTCAGCTACCAGTTCCCGGGTGGATTCACCGCCGACCAGGGCCGCAAGCCGGGCACCGCCAACTTCACCATGAACCTGATGACCGAAGGCGCCGGCAAGCTCGGCTCGCTGGCCTTCGCCGATGCCGCCGATGCGCTGGGTGCCAGCCTGGACGCCGGTGCCGGCCTGGATTCGGTGACCGTGGACCTGTCGGCACTGAAGGAGAACCTGGTGCCATCGCTGGCCCTGTACCGCGATCTGCTGCGCGAGCCGCGCTTCGAACAGGCCGAGATCGACCGGGTCAAGGCCACCTGGATCGCCGGCATCCAGCAGGAGAAGGTCAACCCGAACGCGGTGGCCATGCGCGTGCTGCCGCCGCTGCTGTACGGCAAAGGCCATCCGTACGCCATTCCGTTCACTGGCAGCGGCGATGAAGCGGCCATCAGCAGCCTCACCCGCGAGAATCTGGTCGACTTCCACCGCGACTGGCTGCGCCCGCAGGATGGCACCCTGATCGTGGTTGGCGATACCACGCTGGCCGAGATCGTGCCCCTGCTGGACAAGCAGCTGGGCGACTGGAAGGCCACGGGCGATGCGCCGCAGGTGAAGGCGGCCACCGATGTGGCGCTGCCGAAGGGCCCGCGCGTGTTCCTGATCGATCAGCCTGGTGCGGTGCAGGCAAACCTGTTCGCCGGCCAGGTGGTGCCGCCGTCCAGTGACGCCAGCTCGACCCGCTTCGATATCGCCAACGGTGTGATCGGCGGTGACTTCACCTCGCGCCTGAACATGAACCTGCGCGAGGACAAGCACTGGTCCTATGGCGCGCGCAGCAGTGCGCCGAACTCGGTCGGACAGCGGCCGTGGGCGGCCAGTGCGCCGGTGCAGATCGACAAGACCGGCCCGGCGCTGGCCGAGATGCAGAAGGAAATCGTCGAGTTCAGCACGGGCAGCAAGCCGGCCACCGCTGCCGAGGTCAACCGCATCCGCAACATCCAGACGCTGAGCCTGCCGGGCGCCTATGAGACCGCCAGTGCGGTCGCCGCGACCATCAGCAGCATCGTGCAGTTCAAGCGGCCGGATGACTATGTGCTGCGTCGCAAGGCCGAGATCGAGGCGATGACGCCGGCCCAGGTGCAGCAGGCTGCGGCCGAGATCAAGCCGCAGGCGCTGACCTGGGTGGTGGTGGGCGACCTCAAGCAGACCGAGCCAGCCGTGCGCGCGCTGAACCTGGGCGAGGTGACCGTGCTGGATGCCGAAGGCAAGCCGGTCAAGAAGTAAGGGACAGGCCTGCCCGCCACGGCGGGCAGGCCTCCCGGCTACCCTCGATTCAGGCGGTTCAGGCAGAATCCCCCTCATACCCTTCCAGGATCTGCCCATGCGCGTTCTGCTGCTTTCCTCCCTGCTGCTCACCGTCACCGCCTGTACCTGGGTGCCGATCGAACCGGCCGGGAAGACCGTCCGCGTGCTGCCGGCCGGGCCGGCGCCCACCGGCTGCATCACCAAGGGCGAGGTGGTGGTCACCGTGAAGAGCAAGGTCGGCTTCTACAACCGCAACCCGCTGCGCGTGCAGGAAGAACTGGAAACGCTGGCCCGCAACGAGGCCCCCAGCGCCGGCGCCAATGCCGTACAGGCCGCCGCACCGCCGGCCGATGGCAGCCAGCGCTTTGCCGCCTTCCAGTGCCCGCCGCGCTGAATCCTTCACCATACGGGCAAGCCTGAATTCGTAAAGATGCGGTGAAGGCCCGGGGGGTTATAGAATAGCGCCCCCTTTTGCCTGAGCCTTGGCGCTAACCTCGATGCTCTTCAAGAATGTCTCGATCGCCGGCCTGGCACACGTCGATGCGCCTCATACGCTGACGACGAAGGAAATCAACGAACGCCTGCAGCCGACGCTGGACCGGCTGGGCATCCGCACCGACGTGCTCGGCGATATCGCCGGCATCCACGCCCGCCGCCTGTGGGACAACGGCGTGCTGGCCTCGGACGCGGCCACCATGGCCGGTCGCAAGGCACTGGAAGATGCCGGCATCGAAGCCACCCAGGTCGGCCTGCTGGTCAATACCTCGGTCAGCCGCGACTACCTGGAGCCGTCCACGGCCTCCATCGTCTCGGGCAATCTGGGTGTCAGCGACGAATGCATGACGTTCGATGTCGCAAATGCCTGCCTGGCCTTCATCAACGGCATGGACATCGCGGCGCGCATGATCGAGCGCGGTGACATCGACTATGCGCTGGTGGTGGATGGCGAAACCGCCAACCTGGTGTACGAGAAGACGCTGGAGCGCATGACCGCGCCGGACGTCACCGCCGACGATTTCCGCAACGAACTGGCGGCGCTGACCACCGGTTCGGGCGCTGCCGCCATGGTGATGGCGCGCTCGGAACTGGTGCCGGATGCCCCGCGCTACAAGGGCGGCGTCACCCGTTCGGCGACCGAATGGAACCAGCTGTGCCTGGGCAACCTGGACCGCATGGTGACCGACACCCGCCTGCTGCTGATCGAAGGCATCAAGCTGGCGCAGAAGACCTTCACTGCGGCCAAGATCGCGCTGGGCTGGGCGGTGGAAGAACTGGACCAGTTCGTCATCCACCAGGTCAGCCAGCCGCACACCGCAGCGTTCATCAAGAACTTCGGCATCGACCCGAAGAAGGTCATGACCATCTTCGGCGAGCACGGCAACATCGGCCCGGCGTCGGTACCGATCGTGCTGAGCAAGCTCAAGCAGCTGGGCAAGCTGAAGAAGGGTGATCGCATCGCGCTTCTGGGCATCGGCTCGGGCCTGAACTGCTCGATGGCCGAAGTGGTCTGGTAAACAGACCCCTGCGTTGAATCCTGGGGCCGGTACTACCGGCCCTTTTTACAGGTGCGACCCGATGTCCAAGCTTCCCGGTTACCCCGCCCATCCCCAGCGCTTCGAGGTCCGCCCTGGCCTGTCGATGAACTATCTCGACGAGGGCCCGCGCGACGGTGAGGTGGTGGTGATGGTGCACGGCAATCCGTCGTGGAGCTATTACTGGCGCACGCTGGTGGCCGGCCTGTCGGACAAGTACCGTTGCATCGTGCCCGACCACATCGGCATGGGCCTGTCGGACAAGCCCGATGACCGTGGCTATGCGTACACGCTGCAATCGCGCGTGGATGACCTGGATGCGCTGCTCAGGCACCTGGGCATCACCGGCCCGGTGACCCTGGCCGTGCACGACTGGGGCGGCATGATCGGCTTTGGCTGGGCGCTGTCGCACCACGCGCAGGTCAAGCGGCTGGTGGTGCTCAACACCGCCGCGTTCCCGATGCCGGCAGCGAAGAAGATGCCATGGCAGATCGCGCTCGGACGGCACTGGAAGATCGGCGAGTGGATCATCCGCACCTTCAATGCCTTCTCCGCCGGCGCATCGTGGCTGGGCGTTGAGCGGAAGATGCCCGCCGACGTGCGCCGCGCGTATGTATCGCCGTACAACAGCTATGCCAACCGCATCAGCACCATCCGCTTCATGCAGGACATTCCGCTGGGCCCGGCCGACAAGGCGTGGTCGCTGCTGGAGCGTGCAGGCAAGGCGCTGCCGTCGTTTGCCGATCGCCCGGCCTTCATAGGCTGGGGCCTGCGCGACTTCGTGTTCGACCACCATTTCCTGCAGGGCTTCCAGGCGGCGCTGCCGCAGGCCCAGGTGCATGCCTTCAAGGACGCGGGCCACTACGTGCTGGAAGACAAGCACGAGGTGCTGGTGCCGGAGATCCGCGCCTTCCTGGACGCGAACCCGATCTGATCGGATCCCTTCGGTAGCGCCGGGCCATGCCCGGCGTTGTCGTACAGGGGGTCAGAGCCCTTCCGTGCCGGAAACGGGCCCGACCCTGACCGTCACGCCGCGATCGGCGCCTGCGGCGGAGACGACGGGCTGCTGCCGTTGTCGTCCGGATGATCGTCGTCGTTGTCCGCCTCGTCGCGCCAGCGCCAGTCGGCCAGCGTCAGCGGGTCCAGGCCGTAGGCGATGCGGGCCTTGTCGCACTGCGGGCTGGCCTTGCCGTACTCCCATGAGGCATCCACTTCGCGGCACACGCTGGGCCGGTTGGGGTGGATCGTGCAGCGCGAATACACGCCGATCTGCGCATCCAGTGCCACGCAGCGCACCGGTTTGGAGTGGGTGCCGCGCATGCACAGGCGATGCGGGTCGAGCACTTCGGTCAGCTGGTGGGGCACGCCGCCCGGGGTGACCTCGTCCGATTCCATCCAGTGGAAGGCCACGCGGTACTGGGTGCAGCAGGCGCCGCAGGTCATGCAGGGGTGTTGCATGGGCAAGCCGCCTCGGGCGGCAGTCGGAATCGGGAACGAGGCTGCGGATTTTCCACGAAGTGAGCCGCCGCGCAAGAAATTCCGTAAGCGGCGACAATGAACGGATGAACCGACCCTGCAACATTGCTGCGCGGTTGCCTGAACTGGCCCGTGAACGCCCCGACCAGATCGCCATCCGCTGCCCCGGCCGCCGCGGCGCCGGCAACGGCATGGCGGCCTACGATGTGACCCTGGACTATCGGCAGCTGGATGCCCGCAGCGACGCCATGGCCGCCGGCCTGGCCGGCTACGGGATCGGGCGCGGCGTGCGCACGGTGGTGATGGTGCGGCCCTCGCCGGAGTTCTTCCTGCTGATGTTCGCCCTGTTCAAGCTGGGTGCGGTGCCGGTGCTGGTCGATCCCGGCATCGACCGGCGCGCGCTGAAGCAGTGCCTGGACGAAGCCCAGCCGGAGGCCTTCATCGGCATCCCGCTGGCCCACGTGGCACGGCTGGCGCTGCGCTGGGCGCCGTCGGCGACCCGCCTGGTCACGGTGGGACGGCGGCTGGCCTGGGGCGGGACCACCCTGGCCGCGCTGGAGCGCGCGGGCGCGCAGGCCGGGCCGATGCTGGCGGCCACCGATGGCGAGGACATGGCCGCGATCCTGTTCACCAGCGGCTCCACGGGCGTGCCCAAGGGCGTGGTCTACCGCCATCGCCATTTCGTCGGCCAGATCGAGCTGCTGGGCAGCGCCTTCGGCATGGAGGCCGGCGGGGTGGACCTGCCGACCTTCCCGCCCTTCGCCCTGTTCGATCCCGCATTGGGGTTGACCTCGGTGATCCCGGACATGGACCCCACGCGGCCCGCGCAGGCCGATCCGGCACGCCTGCATGATGCGATCCAACGCTTCGGCGTGACCCAGCTGTTCGGCTCGCCTGCGCTGATGCGGGTCCTGGCCCGCCATGGCCGGCCGCTGCCGTCGGTGACCCGGGTGACCTCGGCCGGTGCCCCGGTTCCGCCGGATGTGGTCGCCACCATCCGTGGCCTGCTGCCGGCCGGCGCGCAGTTCTGGACGCCGTACGGTGCCACCGAATGCCTGCCGGTGGCGGTGGTGGAAGGCCATGAACTGGAGCGCACCCGTGCGGCCACCGAGGGCGGTGCGGGTACCTGCGTGGGCAACGTGGTGGCCCCGAACGAAGTGCGCATCATCGCCATCGACGATGCACCGCTGGCCGACTGGTCGCAGGTACGCGTGCTGGCCACCGGCGAGGTGGGCGAGATCACCGTGGCCGGCCCCACCGCCACCGACAGCTATTTCAATCGTCCGCAGGCCACCGCTGCGGCGAAGATTGCCGAAACGCTGGCCGATGGCAGTACCCGCATCGTGCATCGCATGGGCGATGTCGGCTATTTCGACGCGCAGGGCCGTTTGTGGTTCTGCGGACGCAAGACCCAGCGCGTGGAAACCCCGCACGGCCCGCTCTACACCGAACAGGTCGAGCCGGTGTTCAACACGGTGCAGGGCGTGGCACGCACCGCGCTGGTCGGCGTGGGTCCCGCGGGCGCGCAGGTGCCGGTCCTGTGCGTGGAGCTGCAGCGTGGACAGTCCGACAGCCCGGCGCTGCATGAAGTGCTGCGCGCCCTTGCCGGCGCACGCCTGCCCGAGGCCGGGCTGCAGCACTTCCTGGTGCATCCGGCGTTTCCCGTCGATATCCGTCACAACGCCAAGATCGGCCGCGAGAAGCTCGCCGTCTGGGCCAGCGCCGAACTGGAGAAGCGCGCATGAAGATCCTGGTCACCGGTGGTGGTGGTTTCCTTGGCCAGGCGCTGTGCCGCGGGCTGGTCGAGCGCGGCCACCAGGTGCTGGCATTCAACCGCAGCCACTACCCGGCGCTGCAGGCGCTGGGAGTGGGCCAGATCCGTGGCGACCTGGCGGACCCGCAGGCCGTGCTGCATGCGGTGGCCGGTGTCGATGCGGTATTCCACAACGGTGCCAAGGCCGGTGCCTGGGGAAGTTACGACAGCTACCACCAGGCCAATGTGGTCGGCACCGACAATGTCATCGCTGCCTGCCGTGCGCATGGCATCGGCAGGCTGGTCTATACCTCCACACCGAGCGTGACCCATCGTGCCACCCACCCGGTGGAAGGACTGGGCGCGGACGAGGTGCCCTACGGCGAGGATTTCCAGGCGCCGTACGCGGCGACCAAGGCGATCGCCGAACAACGGGTGCTGGCCGCCAACGACGCGACGCTGGCCACGGTGGCGCTGCGTCCGCGCCTGATCTGGGGGCCGGGCGACCAGCAGCTGGTGCCGCGTCTGGCCGAGCGCGCACGGCAGGGCCGGCTGCGCCTGGTCGGTGATGGCAGCAACAAGGTCGACACCACCTACATCGACAACGCCGCGCTGGCGCACTTCCTGGCATTCGAGGCGCTGGGCCCGGCGGCGGCCTGCGCCGGCAAGGCCTACTTCATCTCCAATGGCGAGCCACTGCCGATGCGCGAGCTGGTCAACAAGTTGCTGCAGGCCGTGGGCGCCCCCCCTGTGGAGAAGGCAATCAGCTTCAGGACCGCCTACCGGATCGGTGCGATCTGCGAGCGCCTGTGGCCGCTGCTGCGGTTGCGCGGCGAGCCGCCGTTGACGCGTTTCCTCGCCGAGCAGCTGTGCACGCCGCACTGGTACAGCATGGAGCCGGCGCGCCGTGATTTCGGCTATGTGCCGCAGGTCAGCATCGAGGAAGGGCTGCGTCGGCTGAAGGCCGCGTCGTCATGACGGCAGCCTCACGGCGCTGAAGACTTCATCGCGCGCAGAACCGGCCATCACCGGTTGCACACCGCCGGACCGGGAGGATGGACCCCACGCCACCCACGGCCGAATATCTGCGAGGAGCGCCATGCTGCATTACGCCGTCATTTTCTTCGTCATCGCCATCATCGCCGCCGTGCTCGGTTTCTCCGGCATCGCCGGCGCGGCCAGCAACATTGCCTGGATCCTGTTCGTGGTGTTCCTGGTCCTGGCGGTGATCTCGATGTTCCGCAAGCGCGGCTAGTGAGCCCCGGAGCAGTGCCGGTCGATGGCCGGCACTGCTCCGGCGGAAGCGGTTGTTTCCTGTAGTACCGGGTACTGCCTTGCCTACAGCAGCCTCTGATCGGCTTCGTGCCGTTCCAGGGCCAGTTCAATCAGGCGCGTGATCAGCGTGGTGTAATCCACGCCACTGGCGCCCCACAGCTTCGGGTACATGCTGATGCGGGTGAAGCCCGGCAGCGTGTTGACCTCGTTGATGACGACGCGGCCATCGCCGGTCAGGAACACATCCACTCTGGCCATGCCGGCGCACTCCAGCGCCTGATACGCCTGCAGGGCGATCTGCCTGATCCGCTGCTGGGTGGCATCATCGATGTCGGCCGGGACCACGACGTCGGCACCGTTCTCGTTGAGGTACTTGGTGTCGTAGGCATAGAACTCGTCGTGCACCACCACTTCGCCACACACGCTGGCCTGCGGCTGCTCGTTGCCGAGCACCGCACATTCGATCTCGCGGCCGGCCACGGCCGCTTCCACCAGAACCTTGTGGTCGTAGCGCAGCGCCCGTTCCAGCGCGGCCGCGAAGCCGGCAGCGTCCTTGACCTTGCTCACCCCCACCGACGAACCTTGGTTGGCCGGCTTCACGAACAGCGGCAGACCGAGCTGGGCGATGACGCCGTCGACATCGATGGTCGCAGCCTGGTGGCGACGGATGCACTGCCAGGGCGCCACCTGCAGGCCGGCATCGCGCAGCAGGCGCTTGGTCACGTCCTTGTCCATGGCCACGGCCGAGCCCAGCACCGGTGAACCGACGAAGGGCAGGTTGGCCATGCGCAGCAGGCCCTGCAGCGCGCCATCCTCACCCAGCGGACCATGCACGATCGGCAGGACAACGTCGATCTGGCCGAGCACGGCAGCCGGATCGGCGGGCTGCAGCTGCGCCTGTCCGGCGCCCGGGTGCACCGACAGCGCGACGCCGGACCGGTGCAGCGCGATGCGCGCCGGATCATCGGCGTTGAGCAGGAAGCTCCCGGCCTGGCTCAGATGCCATCGGCCCTGCTTGTCGATGCCGATCAGCACCGGCTCGAAGCGCTCGTGGTCGAGTGCGTCGAGGATGTTCTTCGCCGACTGCAGCGAGACTTCGTGCTCGGAGGACGTACCACCGAAAATGATGCCGACCCGGGTCCTGCTCATGGGCAATGCGATGTCCTGGACGTTGCGTGGCCCCACAGCATGGACCTTCCTTCGCCCGGCAGGTGAGGCGGGGATGAACCCGCACCCATCCGCGCTGCCCGGCCCAAGCCCGGCACCCACGAAGGTAGAATGGGGCCATGGCTCTTTCCCTGCTCAAGTCCCTCAAGCCGGTCGCCGGTCGTGCCCTGCAGATCGCCCTGAACCGCGCCCTGGCGCTGGATCCGGATACCCGCCACGCGTTGGCCGGTCTGGATGGCCGCCATATCGATCTGACCCTGGAGGCTCCTGCGCTGGCCATGCGCATCAGCGTTGACGGTGACCAGCTGCGGGTGGGGCCGGTGGATGCCCAGGAAGCCGATCTGGCCGTACGCAGCAGCCTGTCGGGGGTGCTGGCCCAGCTGCCGCTGCTGGCCAATGCCCGGCGCGCCGACAGCACCGGCAAGGGACGCGTGCGCGTGGCCGGCGATGCCGAGTTGGCGCGCCGCCTGCAGCAGCTGGCCAAGGGCTTCGACCCGGACTGGCAGCAGCCGTTCGTCAGCGTGTTCGGCGAGGTGCTGGGCGTACAGGTGGCCAACACACTGCGCGGCGCGCTGCAGCACGCCCGCCAGGGCGTGATCGATCTGGCGCACAGTGCAGCCGAATTCATTACCGAGGAATCGCGCGACGTGGTGCCGCGCGCCGAGCTGGACGCGTTCCACGACGATGTGGATGTGCTGCGCGATGATGTCGAGCGCCTGGGTGCACGCGTGCAGCGCCTGCGGGGTGCGGCATGAAGGCGGTGCTGCGGGCCAGCCGCATCGGCCGGGTGATCCTGCGCTACCGCCTGGATGACCTGCTGCAGGACACGCCGGCCGAACGCTGGCTGCGCCTGGCCAAACCCTTCGTTCCGCGGGCCTCTGCCGACATCGCCGCGCAATCGCGTGGCGCACGCCTGCGCCTGGCGCTGCAGGACCTGGGTCCGATCTTCGTCAAGTTCGGGCAGATCCTGTCGACCCGTCGCGACCTGGTGCCGCCGGACGTGGCCAACGAACTGACCCTGCTGCAGGACCGGGTCAAGCCGTTCGACGGCGACACCGCGCGCCGCATCGTCGAGGACGCGCTGGGCCTGCCGGTCAGCGAAGCCTTTGCCAGCTTCGATACCGAACCGCTGGCGTCGGCCTCGATCGCGCAGGTCCATGCGGCCACGCTGGCCGATGGCCGCCAGGTGGTGGTCAAGGTGCTGCGCCCGGGCATCGAGAAGCAGATCGACGCCGATATCGCCCTGCTCAATTCACTGGCCGCGCTGGTTGAGCGCACCCACCCGCGTGCCGACAAGATCCGCCCGCGCGAAGTCGTGGCGGAAGTGGAGAACACCCTGGCCGCCGAGCTGGACCTGCAGCGCGAAGGCGCCAACGCCAGCGTGCTGCGCCGCTTCTGGGAGAACTCCGACGACCTGTACGTGCCGGAAGTGATCTGGAGCCACACGGCCGAGCGCGCGCTGACCCTGGAGCGCGTGTGGGGCATTCCCTCCGATGACATCGTGGCACTGGACGCCGCCGGGATCGATCGCAAGGCGCTGGCCGCCAAGGGCGTGCGGGTGTTCTACACCCAGGTGTTCCGCGACAACTTCTTCCACGCCGATGCGCATGCCGGCAACATCTGGGTCGACCCCGATCCGGCACGCCGCAGCGATCCGCGCTTCATCGCGCTGGACTTCGGCATCATGGGCCAGCTGTCGCAGGAAGATCAGTACTACCTGGCCGAGAACTTCATGGCCATCTTCAACCGCGACTACCGCCGCATCGCCGAGCTGCACGTGCAGGCGCGCTGGATGCCGGACCACGTGCGCATCGACGACCTGGAAGCGGCGGTGCGGTCGGTGTGCGAGCCGTACTTCACCCGCCCGCTGTCGCAGATCTCGCTGGCGGAAGTGCTGATGAAGCTGTTCCGCGTGGCGCAGCGCTACCAGCTGACGCTGCAGCCGCAGCTGATCCTGTTGCAGAAGACCCTGTTGAACATCGAAGGCGTCGGTCGCCAGCTCGACCCGCAGATCGATATCTGGGCGGTGGCCAAGCCGGTACTGGCGAAGATCCTGCGCGAGCGCTACAGCCCGCGCAGGGTGATGCGCGAGCTCGGCAAGCGCCTGCCGGAAATCATGACCCACGCACCGGACATGCCCCGCCTGGTGCATGCCTGGCTGACCCAGCAGGTGGAGGGACGTCACGAGCTGGCGATGCGCTCGCGCGATCTGGTATCGCTCGATGCCAGCGTGCAGCGCCTGCAGAAGCATGCGGTCGGTGCCATCACCGGCGTCGGCCTGCTTGCCATTGCCGCCTTGATGTACGTGCTGCAGCCGCCCGGCTGGTACTGGGGCGACCTGCCGATGTGGAGCTGGCTGTCGGGCGCGGTGGGTGTGGCCGCATTGGCCCGGGCGTGGTGGAAGTAGCCGCCGTGCTGCAGGCGCTCAAGGACGAACTGGCGCGCTTTGGCGCCGACAACGATGCGCGCGAAAGCGAGCGGGCCCGGCGCATGCTCAACATCACGCCGGATACCGGTGCGCTGCTGTCGCTGCTGGTACGTTTCGGACAGGCCCGGCGCGTGCTGGAGATAGGCACCTCCAACGGCTATTCCACCCTGTGGCTGGCCGAGGCTGCCGCTGCCATCGACGGCCATGTGACCACGCTGGAGTACGCTGCCGACAAGGTGGCCCTGGCCGGCGCGACCTTCGCCCGCAGCGGCCTGCAGGCGCATATCACCCTGGTGCACGCTGACGCCGGGGCGTGGCTGGCGCAGGCGGCCGATGCCAGCATCGACCTGCTGTTCCTCGATTCGGATCGCGAGCAGTACGCTGGCTGGTGGCCGCACCTGCGCCGCGTGCTGCGGCCCGGTGGCCTGCTGGTGGTGGACAACGCGATCTCCCACGCCGAACAGATGGAGCCGCTGCGGGCGCTGCTGGAGGCGGACGCGAACTTCAGCGTCAGCCTGGTGCCGGTGGGCAACGGTGAACTGCTGGCCGTGCGCAACGCCTGACTGCCTCGCGGCACAAACCCGGGGTCAGATCCCTTTTCCGCAGGAAAAGGGATCTGACCCCATACAGGCCGCCCGTATAATCGCGCGGTGAGCACCGAACCCGATACCCTCGCCGCGGTCGAGACCGACACCGCCCCCCTTCGGCTCCTGCACCTGGATGAACGCCTGGCGGTGGTCGACAAGCCGGCCGGGCTGATGGTCCATGACAGCAAGCTGGCCCGTGGCGAAGATGATTTCCTGGCCGATCGCCTGCGTGAGCAGCTCGGGCGCCCGATCTTTCTGGTGCATCGGCTGGATCGTGCCACCAGTGGCTGCCTGCTGCTGGCCTTCGACCGTGACACCGCCAGTGCGCTGGGCAAGGCCCTGATGGGCGGCGAGGTGGCCAAGGACTACCTGACGATCTGCCGCGGCTGGCCGGCCGAGGCGTCCTGGCGGGTCGACCACGACCTCGACGGCGGCCCCGGAAAACCGGTCAAGAAGCCTGCCATCACCGACTTCCAGTGCCTGGCTACCGGCGAGCTGCCGGTGCCGGTCGGCGAGTTCGCCCGTTCGCGCTATGCGCTGCTGCGC
Organism: Stenotrophomonas sp. TWI169; assembly: GCF_039674705.1. Lineage (NCBI taxonomy): Bacteria > Pseudomonadati > Pseudomonadota > Gammaproteobacteria > Lysobacterales > Lysobacteraceae > Stenotrophomonas > Stenotrophomonas sp. TWI169. The sequence continues at coordinate 75,451 of NZ_JBDJOB010000019.1, forward strand.
TGCCAGCCGCAGACCGGACGGTTCCGGCAGATCCGCCGGCATCTCAAGCATCTTTCGCACCACATGATCGGCGACACCAGCCACGGCGACGGCCGCCACAACCGCATCTTCCGCATGCAGGGGGTGCACCGCATGCTGCTGCACGCCGAGCGCCTGCGTTTTCCGCATCCCGAGGGCGGCACGGTGGATGTGCGGGCGCCGCTGGACCGGGAATTCCAGAAGGCACTGGACCTGTTCGGCTGGCGGGTGGAGTGAAGGCAGCGCCGGGCATGGCCCGGCGCTACCGCCTCACTTCTTTTCCGGCTCGTTGACGATCGCTTCCAGATCCTTCTGCAGGTCGGCGAACAGCGGCTGCATGCGCGACTGGATGGCCACCATCACGTTCTGCATCAGCGCCGGGGTCTTGTCGAGCAGACTCTGGCCCGCCGGGCTCTCGTAGAACTCGGCCATCGCCAGCACGTCTTCCTTGCTGAAGGTCTTCTTGTAGAGATCCACGTACATCGGCCGCAGCTGCTGCCATGACAGGGCCTGGCGCAGGGTCTGGCTGGTCCGTGCCTGGATGCGCTTGAGCTGCTCCTGCTGCTGGGCATTGAGCTGGCGCTGCGACGCGACCTGCTGGAACTGCTGCTGCTGCATCGCCTCGATCTGCGGCAGCATGGTGTCGATCATGCTCTGCGCGCGGGAGGCCGACAGCAGGCGGTTGATGTCGCCGTCGGTCGGCGCGGCGGCCAGGACCGGGGCGCTGGCCACGGCAAGCGCCAGCAGAAGGGCAGCACGGCGCAGCAGGGCGGGCAGGGTGGATGCGGAGCGGATCATGCGAAGCTTCCTGCGGTACATGGGACGGCCAGCATACCCGCTGGCAAGGCGAAGGCGGCGTGTTCGGTGCCTGATCGGCGGCATACGGCGCGCGATGCCGCACTCCGCCACGTGGCTGCCGTTACAATGCGCGGATGGGCAATGGACCGGTCACCATCAGCGCGCAGCTTGAAATCCCCGACGGCGAGATCGTCGAGCGTTTCGTGCGTGCCAGTGGTGCCGGTGGCCAGAACGTCAACAAGGTGTCCACCGCGGTGGAACTGCGTTTCGACGTGGCCAACTCGCCCTCGTTGCCCGAACCGTTGCGCGCGCGCCTGCTGGCGCGGCGTGACCGGCGGATGACCGGCGAAGGCGTGCTGGTCATCGACGCGCAACGCTTCCGGACCCAGGATCGCAATCGCGAGGATGCGCGCGAGCGGCTGGCGGCCTTCATCCAGGCCGGGTTGAGCGTGCCCAAACCGCGCAAGGCCACCAAGCCGACCCTCGGGTCGAAACTGCGTCGTCTGGACGCCAAACGCGGGCGCGCGCAGATCAAGCGCGGGCGCTCCTCACGTGACTGGGAGTGATTGCTTGAACAACCCGACTCCGTTGCTGCCGGCCATCCCGCCGAACATGCCGCAGGTCAGATCCAACCCGTTCCTGCGCTGGCTGGCGCGCTGCACCCTGCGCATGGGCGGCTGGAAGGTGGTCGGCACCCTGCCGGACATCCCGAAGCTGGTCTTCATCATCGCCCCGCACTCGTCCAACTGGGACGGGTTCTGGGGCATGGCGGCCAAGATCGCACTGGGCATGAAGGTCAAGGTGCTGGGCAAGGCGTCGCTGTTCTGGTGGCCGCTGGGCCCGCTGCTGCACCGGCTGGGCGTGATCCCGCTGGACCGCAGCTCGCCGCAGGGAACCGTCGGCCAGGCCGTGGACCTGATCCGCAACAACGACAGGATGTGGTTCGCGATCACCCCTGAAGGCACCCGCAAGGCGGTCAAGGAATGGAAGGCCGGATTCCTGAAGATCGCGCGGATGGCCGATGTGCCGATCCTGACCGCCTATTTCCATTATCCGGAGAAGGTCATCGGCGTCGGTCCGCTGTTCCATCCCACCGGCGATGACGTGGCCGACATGGCCGCCATCCGCGAGTTCTACCGGCCCTGGATCGGCAAGACCCGCGGTACGGTCTGAGCCGGCCGCCAGTGAAGGTCCAGACGCCACGTCCGGCACATGCCGGGCGAGCGCGACAGGAGTAGGGTGGACGGTCGGCATCCCATCCCGTCTGCCCAAGGAGCGTTTTACATGTCGCGTACCGTAGTCCTGGCCGCCGCCATCAGCCTGGCGCTGGCGGCCTGTTCCGGCAAGGAGTCCACCCCCGTGTCCGCAGCCCAGAATACCCCGGCCCAGCAGCCGGCCGATGCCTCCACCAACCCGCTGCTGAGCGCCAGCACGCTGCCGTTCCAGGCGCCGCCGTTCGACAAGATCAAGGACAGCGACTACCTGCCGGCGTTCGAGGAAGGCATGCGCCAGCACCTGGCCGACGTGCGCAAGATCGCCGACAACAGCGAGCCGGCCACCTTCGACAACACCATCGTGGCGATGGAGCGCAGCGGTGAGACCCTGACCCGCGTGTCGCGCATCTTCTTCGGCCTGGTGCAGGCCGATACCAACGATGCGCGCCAGAAGATCCAGGAAGAAGTCGCGCCGAAACTGGCCGCGCACCAGGACGAGATCAGCCTGGACCCGAAGCTGTTCGCACGCGTGAAGTCGCTGTACGACCAGCGTGACACGCTGGGCCTGGACCCGGTGCAGAAGCGCCTGGTCGAGCATTACTACGACGGCCTGGTGCGTGCCGGTGCGCAGCTGTCCGACGCCGACAAGGCCAGCCTGCGCAAGCTCAACGTGGAAGAGACCACGCTTTCCACCCAGTTCCATACCCGCCTGGTCGCCGCCACCGCTGCCGCTGCCGTCATCGTGGACGACAAGGCCAAGCTGGCCGGCCTGGATGAGAACGCGATCAACACCGCAGCTGCCGATGCGAAGGCGCGCAAGCTTGACGGCAAGTTCCTGCTGCCGCTGCAGAACACCACCCAGCAGCCGGTGCTTGGTTCGCTGAGCGACCGCGACCAGCGCGCCGCCGTGCTAAAGGCCTCGGAAACCCGCGCCGAGCGCGGTGATGCCAACGACACCCGCCAGACCGTGCAGCGCCTGGCCCAGCTGCGTGCGCAGAAGGCCAAGCTGCTGGGTTTCGACACCTTCGCCGACTACCAGCTGGGCGACCAGATGGCCAAGACCCCGGCCGCCGCGCTGAAGCTGCTGACCGACACCGTGCCGGCTGCCACCGCCAAGGCACGTGCCGAAGCCGGCGAGATCCAGAAGGTGATCGACGCGCAGAAGGGCGGTTTCCAGGTTGCGGCCTCGGACTGGGACTTCTACGCCGAGCAGGTACGCAAGGCCAAGTACGATCTGGATGAGTCGCAGATCAAGCCCTATTTCGAGCTGGACAACGTGCTGCAGAACGGCGTCTTCTACGCCGCCACCCAGCTGTACGGCATCACCTTCAAGCCACGTACCGACATTCCGACCTACCACCCGGACATGAAGGTGTATGAAGTGTTCGACAAGGACGGCACCTCGCTGGCCCTGTTCTACACCGACTACTTCAAGCGTGACAGCAAGTCCGGTGGCGCGTGGATGGACGTGTTCGTCGAGCAGGATGGCCTGACCGGCGCCAAGCCGGTGGTCTACAACGTCTGCAACTTCACCAAGCCGGCCGAAGGCCAGCCGGCGCTGTTGAGCTTCGACGACGTCACCACCCTGTTCCACGAGTTCGGCCACGCCCTGCACGGCATGTTCTCGAACGTGAAGTACCCCTCGATCGCCGGCACGGCCACCTCGCGCGATTTCGTCGAGTTCCCGTCGCAGTTCAACGAGCACTGGGCGCTGGATCCGAAGGTCTTCGCCAACTACGCCAAGAACTACAAGACCGGCGAGCCGATGCCGCAGGAACTGGTCGACAAGATCCTCAAGGCGCGCAGCTTCAACCAGGGCTACGCCACCACCGAGTACCTGTCGGCTGCGCTGCTGGACCTGGCCTGGCACACGCAGAAGGCCGACGCGCCGCTGCAGGATGTCGGAGCCTTCGAAGCCAGCGCGCTGAAGAAGTTCAAGGTCGATCTGCCGCAGGTTCCGCCGCGCTACCGCACCACCTACTTCGACCACATCTGGGGCGGTGGCTACTCGGCTGGCTACTACGCCTACTTCTGGGCGGAAGTGCTCGACCATGACGCCTTCCAGTGGTTCACCGAGAACGGTGGCCTGACCGCGGCCAATGGCCAGGAATTCCGCGACAAGATCCTCTCGCGCGGCAACAGCGTGGAGCTGTCGACCCTGTACCGCGATTTCCGCGGCAAGGACCCGTCGGTGGAGCCGCTGCTGAAGTTCCGCGGGCTGAAGTAAGAAAGCGAAAACGGCGGGGGCGACCCCGCCGTTTTTCTTTCTGTAGCGTCGAGCCATGCTCGACGTTCTTCTGTAGAGCCGAGCCCATGCTCGGCTGATGTTTCCTGGAAAGGCAGCCGAGCATGGGCTCGGCTCTACAAACAGCGTTACGTCCCCACGTGCACCCGGTTCGCCTGTTCGGCAAGGCCCAGGTGATCCAGCGCGATATCCAGCGCCAGCACGTAGCTCTGCGCGCCATAGCCGGCGGCGATGCCCAGGCGCTGGCCGATGCCGGCCGGCAGACAGGGCTCAGCCACCGCGCCGTCGTCATGCACCTCCACGTAGGCGTTGTGCAGATAGGGCAGCAGGCGCTGCAGACGCAGGCTGCCGGCACACGCGCCGGGATCGAGCAATGTCACTTCGCCGCGGCTGTGATCGGCCACGCGCAGGGCATCCAGCAGTTCCTGTTCCGAACCGCAGGCACGGATGGCCACGCTGGTGCCGGCATCAATCGCACGGTGTACCAGCGACTTCAGTACCGGTGCCGGCAGCGGCAGTGCGGTACGGATCAATGTGCCGGCCGCTTCCGGGCCGCGGATGATGAAGATCGACATGGCTCAGCCCTCCTGCGCCAGGCGGCGGCCGACGATGGCCAGCGACAGCGGATAACCGGCCTGCTGGCTGCGCTGGTCGACCACCACCGCGGCCGGCCCATGCTGCAGGCGCAGGCGCGCGTCCAAGCCGGGTTCGCGGGCGCTCTGCAGTTCGATGTAATGCGCCGGCAGCCGCTCCAGGGCGGCCTGCAGCGCGCTGCCCTCGGCCTGCCATTGCGCCTCGTCGGCCACGCCCACGTCCAGCAGTACCCAGTCGGCCGAGCGCGCCTGCGGCTGGCACAGGCACTGGCGCACTTCGGACAGGCTGGCGCAGTCGCTGCACAGCACGCGGTGGCCGGACAACTGCGCCGGCAGCTGCGGACGCGGTGCCGATGAAGAGGCGTGGCGGATCACCAGGAGGGTCATACAACACCTTGCGGAAAGCGCCGTTCGGCGCGGTGGGCAGACGATGCGCGCAGTGCCCGTAAAGGTGCGATGCCGGGCGCCGGGCCCGGGCGTAAAACCTGCGTAACCCTGCATCGGCAGCGCCGGGCCATGCCCGGAGAGCACATGGCGCGGCCGTTCCAACACTCGGCCGGGCATGGCCCGGCGCGACCGGGAACCTCTTGCACCCGGATGGGGTCTGAAGACCCTGCCACCCCATCGGAACCTGACATGGATGCTGTTGCCCGACCGCCGTTCCCGCAACGCGCTCTCGCCTGGCTGAAGAAGGAGGCGCTGCCGCTGCTGCTCATGCTGGGCCTGCTCGCCGCCGCCCGCGACACCCTCGCCAATCATTACGTGGTGCCCAGTGGCTCGATGCAGCCGACCCTGCAGCCCGGTGACCGGGTGGTGGTGGACATGCGTGCCTATGGCCTGCGCCTGCCGTTCACCAACACGTCCCTGCTGTCCACCGGCCAGCCGCAGCGCGGCGAGGTGGCGGTATTCGATTCGCCTGCCGACGGCACCCGCCTGATCAAGCGGGTCGCCGCCGTGGCCGGCGACCACGTGCAACTGCACGAGGGCCACCTGAGCATCAACGGCCACCCGCTGCAGATGGCCGACCTGCAGGACGTGGAGGGCTTCGGCAGCCGCCGTGCCCGCCTGGACCTGGACATGGGCGGTGGTCCCGACATTGCGGATCTGGTGGTACCGGCCGGCAAGCTGCTGGTACTGGGGGATCATCGCGGCAACAGTTTCGATGGCCGCTTCTTCGGCTTTGTCGACGCCGACAAAGTCTACGGGCGCGCGGTGGCCGTCTACTACCGCCGTGGCGATGGCTTCCAGTGGCAGCACCTGTGAGCTGAATCGATACGTCAGGGATATCAATCCTGACTTTTCAGGTTATGGATCGACTGGGTGGACGGGCCTAGTCTGGGGCCCGTTCCCTCCACCCCGGCCGCCCCCAACGGCCCATCGATCCCATGACTGGCGAAACCGCCGCGGCCCCCGAACGTCGCTTCCCTCCTGCCGATTACAGCCCCGAGACGCGCATCCAGCAGGGCACGCCAGCGTTCCGCCGCACGGCGGTCGCGCTGTTCCTGGCCGGCTTCTCCACCTTTGGCCTGCTGTACACGGTGCAGCCGTTGCTGCCCGAGTTCAGCCGCCACTTCGGCGTCTCCGCCGCCGGCAGCGCGATGTCGCTGTCACTGACCACCGGCACGCTGGCCGTGGCGATGCTGCTGGCCGGGCTGCTGTCCGACGCCGTGGGCCGCAGGCCGTTGATGATCGTCGCCCTGCTGGCCTCGGCCATCCTCTCGCTGAGTACCGCCCTGGTCGATGACTGGACCACGCTGCTGGTGCTGCGCACCCTGCTGGGCCTGGCCCTGAGTGGCGTGCCGGCGGTGGCGATGACCTATCTGGTCGAAGAAATGGACAGCCGCGCACTGGGCCTGGCGATGGGCCTGTACATCGGCGGCAACGCGATTGGTGGCATGAGCGGGCGCCTGCTCGCCGGCATCATCGCCGACCATTGGGGGTGGCGCTGGGGCATCGGCGTGGTCTCGATCATCGCCGTGGCCAGCACCGTATTGCTGTGGCTGCAGCTGCCGCCATCGCGGCATTTCCAGGCCCGTCGCGGCGGCCTGCGCCAGCTGCCGTCGCGCTGGCGCACGTTGTTCGCCGATCCCGGCCTGCCGTGGCTGTTCGCCACCTCCTTCGTGTTGATGGGCGTATTCGTCACCCTCTACAACTACCTCGGCTATCACCTGCTGGCGCCGCCGTACCACCTCAGCCAGACCGTGGTCGGGCTGATCTTCAGCGTCTACCTGGTCGGTACGTTCAGCTCGGCATGGATGGGCCAACAGGCCACGCGGTACGGCCGTGGGCGCGTCCTGTCGATCTCCTTCGTGCTTATCGGTGCCGGCATCGCGCTGCTGGCGATGCCGTGGCTGACCACGATGGCGCTGGGCATCGCGCTGGTGACCTTCGGCTTCTTCGGCGGTCATTCGGTCGCCAGCAGCTGGGTCGGCAGCCGGGCGGGCATGATGCGCGCGGAAGCCTCGGCACTGTATCTGTTCGCCTACTACCTGGGGTCGAGCGTGCTGGGCGGTGTGGGCGGGCTTGCCTACGCCGCGTGGGACTGGCTGGGGGTGTGCGCGTTCGCGGCAGTGCTGACCCTGCTTGGCGGTGGCATCGTCTGGGCGTTGCAGCAGCGGGCCCCGCAGCCGGTGACGGCCTGATGCTGGCCGGGCATGGCCCGGCGCCACCGTTTTCGACCCTGACCGGGTAGTGCCGGGCCATGCCCGGCGAGCGCGCAGCGCGGCGCTTCACTCTTCGGCGAACGCGCCGCGCAGCAGGCCGGCGAAGTTGCGGATCAGCGGCGTCACCCCCTCACGGCGCCATGCCAGCTGCACCTCCGAGTGCGCGCCGGCATCGGCCAGCGCGACAAAGCGCGCGCCTTCCACCCGGATGTGGTCGCACGAGGACGGCAGGATCGCCGCACCCAGGCCAGCCGCCGCCAGGCTGATCAGCGTGGACGCCTCACCGGCTTCCTGCACGATGCGTGGAGTGAATCCGGCAGCCGCGCACAGCGCGATCATGTGGTCATGGATGCCGGCGCCGGCACTGCGTCGAAAGGCCACGAACGGTTCCTGCGCGAACGCACGCAGCGACAGCGTTCCCTGTTCCGGGAGCCGGCGCAGGGCAGGGTGGTCGGCATGCACGATCAACGCCAGCGGATCGACGAACAGGCTGTGCGCAACCAGTTCCGGCGGCAGCGCGCGCTTGCGGATGATGCCCACGTCCAGTGAACCGTCGAGCAGGGCGTCGATCTGCTGCAGCGTGTTCATCTCGCTCAGCTGCAGCCGCACCTGCGGATACTGCTGGCGGTAGCGCAGGATCGAGCGCGGAATCTGCGGGGACAGCGGCGTGGCCCGGGTCAGCCCGATATGCAGCTCACCCTGCTCGCCGCGCTGTGCACGCTGTACCTCGTCCACTGCCGTCTCCACCTGCTGCACGATGGCCCGCGCGCGCTCCTGCAGCAGTTCACCGGCAGGCGTCAGCTGCACGCGGCGATGGCTGCGCACGAACAGGCGCGCCCCGATCAGGTCCTCCAGCTGGCGGATCTGCTGGCTGAGCGGCGGCTGCGACATGCCCAGCCGCTCGGCCGCCTGGCCGAAGTGCAGGGTCTCGGCAACGGCGAGGAAATAGCGCAGGTGGCGCAGTTCGATGGACATGCGCCCAGTCTATTCATCGCCAGCCGGAAATGAATCAGAGGTTGGATCCGACCCCGTGCCGACCAACGGTCGGCATCCGCCAAGAGCAGCTGGCACTAAACAACAGAGGGAAACTGTCGAAGGCGGGGTGGGTCCGGTTGCGGGGGTGTGAGCGGCATGGATGCCGCGACCAAGCCCCCATGGACGGGTTTACGGCGTCCCCCGCAAC